>JALVCY010000519.1 GCA_027009605.1 Saprospiraceae bacterium | reverse complement strand
TCCCAAATAAAAACCCAAATCATCTCAACCTGCGCAGCACTCAACAACGAAGTCCGCAGGACAAGTCTCAACAAGAGAGCCGAAGGCGAACGTCTCAACTTTCTCAACTAGCGCAGCGAATCAACTTTCTCAACCACTAGAGTCAAGCATTCTGCAATAAGCCCAAGAACAACTCCCTACCGAAGCCAAAGACCCAAAGCGCCACAGGCGCGCCCCAAAGACCAAAGACCCAAAAAACCAAATCATCTCAACCTGCGAAGCACTCAACAACGAAGTCCGCAGGACGAGTCCCAACCTAGTGAGCCGAAGGCGAATGTCTCAACCTTCTCAACTTATTAAAAACCAAGCCGAACACCGAACACCGAACACCGAACACCGAAGTAAAAAGACATAGACTTATGGGGGCAAAGCCCAATTCCACTCGTAATACTAGCATTTTTGAACGAATACCCTATCCAAGCGTTAACTCCAATCAAACCGTGCCTTATGCAATATAATACATCCTATTCCACACTTTTAGCGCAAGCAAAGAAAAAAATCCTAGTCCTTGACGGAGCCATGGGCACCATGATTCAACGGTATAAACTCCAAGAAGCAGATTTTCGTGGAGATAGATTTGCGAATCACCCGATGGATTTGATGGGGAATAATGATTTATTGTCCCTGACCCGGCCGGATATTATTGAAGCCATCCACAAGGAATATTTGGAGGCCGGAGCGGATATTGTGGAGACCAATACCTTTAGTGGGACGGTCATTGCGCAGGCGGATTATGGCCTGGAAGAATGGGTGTATGAACTCAACTACGCTTCCGCAAAAATAGCTAGAAAAGCAGCCGACGAATACACCGCCAAAAATCCGGAAAAACCAAGATTTGTAGCAGGCTCAATGGGGCCCACCAACAAAACGGCATCCATCTCTCCGGATGTCAATGACCCGGGGGCACGTGGGATTACTTTCGACGAATTAGTGGATGCCTATTTTACGCAAGCCAAGGGATTGGTGGAAGGTGGGGCGGATATCTTGTTGGTCGAGACGATTTTTGATACATTAAACGCCAAGGCGGCTTTGTTTGCGATAGATAAGCTATTTGAAGAGAAGGCGATGCGGTGGCCGATTATGGTCTCCGGAACCATTACGGATGCTAGCGGACGAACTTTGTCGGGGCAAACGGTAGAAGCTTTTTGGATTTCGATTAGCCATATAGACTTGTTTAGTATCGGGTTGAATTGTGCCTTGGGTGCGAAGGAAATGCGTCCACATATAGAGACCTTGTCTAAGTTACATCCGGGTTTCGTCAGTTCGTATCCCAATGCCGGATTGCCGAATGAATTTGGGGAATATGACCAATCGCCTGAAGAGATGAAGGCTTATATCCGGGACTTTGTGGATCATCGGTTTGTGAATATTGTGGGTGGATGTTGTGGTACAACGCCGGCGCATATCCAACTCATGGCAGAAGCTTGTGAAGCGATGCCGCCACGAATTCCGGTGGATGCGCCTACGGAGACGATGTTGAGTGGCTTGGAGCCGTTAATCTTTACAGAAAATACTAATTTTGTGAATGTCGGTGAACGAACCAATGTCACAGGCTCTCGAAAATTTGCCCGGCTCATCAGAGAAGAAAAATTTGCGGAAGCACTCTCTGTCGCTCTCCAACAGGTGGAAAATGGGG
This sequence comes from Saprospiraceae bacterium, assembly GCA_027009605.1. Lineage (GTDB taxonomy): Bacteria > Bacteroidota > Bacteroidia > Chitinophagales > Saprospiraceae > HyVt-613. The sequence continues at coordinate 6,955 of JALVCY010000519.1, read as the reverse complement.
CACAAATCATCGACATCAACATGGATGAAGCGATGCTGGACTCCGAAAAGGAGATGACACGATTCATGAATTTGATTGCATCGGAGCCGGACATCAGTAAGGTGCCGATTATGCTGGATTCGTCCAAATTTTCTGTCATTGAAGCGGGCTTGAAGTGCATGCAGGGGAAAGGCGTGGTTAATTCCATCTCCCTAAAGGAAGGTGAAGCAGACTTTTTGGCGAAAGCAAAACTGGTCAAACGGTATGGAGCGGCGATGATAGTGATGGCTTTTGACGAAGTGGGACAGGCAGATACTTTGGAACGCAAAGTGGAGATTTGTGAACGGGCGTATCGACTCCTTACGGAAAAAGTAGGCGTAAAGCCCCAAGACATCATCTTTGACCCCAATATATTTGCGGTGGCCACCGGGATTGAAGGGCACAACCGGTATGCCATCAATTTTATCGAAGCCACTCGCATCATCAAGCAGAAAATGCCTTTGACGAAAGTCAGCGGTGGAGTGAGTAATGTGTCTTTCTCCTTTCGGGGAAATAATGCCGTAAGAGAAGCCATGCACTCGGCCTTTTTGTATCACGCCATTCAGGCAGGGATGGACATGGGCATTGTGAATGCGGGCATGATTGAAGTCTATGAAGAAATCCCAAAGGATTTGTTGGAAAAAATAGAAGATGTGCTTTTTGACCGCAAGGAGGATGCAACGGAAGCATTGGTGGATTTTGCGGAAGGATTTAAAGGGACAAAAAAGGAGCGGGTCAAAGACTTGGCTTGGCGAAAAGGTACCGTAGAAGAGCGCTTGTCGCACTCATTAGTCAAGGGGATTACAGAATTTATTATTGAAGACACAAAGGAAGCTTTCGCAAAATATGACACTCCTTTAGAAGTGATTGAAGGGCCATTGATGGATGGGATGGGTGTCGTTGGGGAGCTCTTTGGAGAAGGCAAGATGTTTTTGCCGCAAGTCGTCAAAAGTGCCCGGGTGATGAAGCAAGCAGTGGCTTGGTTGACCCCCTACATTGAAGCGGATAAAGCAGCATCAGGGGCTCAGGCTCGTGGAAAAATCTTGATGGCCACGGTCAAAGGCGATGTTCATGATATTGGCAAAAATATAGTAGGGGTGGTCTTGGGGTGTAATAACTACGAGATAATTGATATAGGAGTCATGGTGCCTTCCGACAAAATATTATCGGTAGCCAAGGAAGAAGGGGTGGATATTATTGGTTTGAGTGGGTTGATTACACCTTCGTTGGATGAGATGGTGCATATCGCTAAGGAGATGGAGCGTTTGGAGATGGATATTCCGTTGCTAGTTGGTGGGGCGACGACTTCCAAGGTGCATACGGCAGTTAAAATTGCTCCGGAATACAGCGGGCCGGTAGTTCATGCTGTCGATGCGTCTGTGAGTGTGACGATAGCCAGTTTGTTGTTGAGTGACATTGATAAAGCTACTTTCGTCGAAAAGACCAATACCGAATATGAAAGAATGCGTCAGGCACGAGCCAGCCGGCAGTCATCAAGGGAGTATCTTTCGATAAAAGATGCACGGGCGAATAAATTACAGTTAGATTGGGTTGCTTATGAGCCACCGAAGCCTAAATTTTTAGGCGTAAAAGTCTTTGATGATTATTCCCTTGCGGAAATAGCGAAGTATATAGATTGGACACCATTTTTTAGCAGTTGGCAATTGGCGGGCAAGTATCCGGCTATTTTGGAAGATGAGATTGTGGGGGAAGAAGCGACTAAATTATTTTTGGATGCTCAAGTCATGCTGGAAAGAATCCTTTCGGAAAAATGGCTGCAAGCGAAAGCCGTCATTGGTATTTTTCCGGCGAATACAGTCAATGACGATGATATAGAAGTCTATTTTGACGAAAGTCGAGAAAAAAATCAAGCACTACTCTGTCATTTGCGCCAGCAACTAAAAAAAGCCAAAGGTCGTCCCAATAGGAGTTTGGCGGATTATTTAGCCCCGAAGTCAAGCGGGAAAGGAGATTATATCGGTGCTTTTGCGGTGACTGCCGGTATCGGGATAGAATCCCATGTCGCTGCTTTTGAAGCGGTACACGATGATTATTCGGCGATATTGGTCAAGGCGTTGGCGGATCGTTTGGCGGAAGCCTTTGCGGAATTGATGCATGAGCGGGTGCGTAAGGAGTTGTGGGGCTACACCAAAGAAGGAAAAATGACTGCTGAAGAATTGGCGGCAGAGAAGTATCAAGGCATTCGTCCGGCACCGGGCTACCCTGCTTGTCCGGAACATACCGAAAAAGGGAAGCTATTTGAATTATTAGACGTAACCAATAGCATTGGAATACAATTGACGGAAAGTTATGCGATGTATCCGGCGGCTTCGGTTAGTGGGTGGTATTTTGCGCATCCGGAAGCCCGGTATTTTGGGGTGGGCAAGATTACAGACGACCAAGTGAAAGACTATGCCCATAGGAAAGGGATGAGCATTGAAGAAGCGGGGCGTTGGTTGGCGCCTAATAAGATTTGAATAGGTGTATGTATGGTAGGGGCAAGGCATGCCTTGCCCCTACCATACCGTTGCAAAATTATCATATTTGGATTTTAGCAATAAAAAGCGCAACTTTGCGCAGCAATTTAAATAGCAAGATGGAGCCACAAGAAAAATATTATATTCAGGATGATGAGATAACGCTTAAGGAGTTGATTCTTAAGTTGAAGGAGTTCTGGGCTTATCTTTGGGAACGGAAGATTTCTATTATTGCTATTGCCTTGCTGATGGCGATTGTTTTTGGCTTAAAAGCCTATCTCAAGCCTAAGGAGTATCAAGCATCATTGACTTTTATGGTGGATGAAGATACTGGTGGTAGTGGAGCTATTGGGGGGATATTAAGTCAGTTTGGTTTTGGAGGCGGTGGCAGTGAGTATAATCTCCAAAAGATACTAACCTTGTCCAAATCGATGCGAATAGCCAAAGAAGTATTCTTGGATACAGCAGATGTAGATGGGAAGAAGGACTTATTAGGAAATCATATTATAGATATTTATAAGTTTCACGAGAAGAAATCTTGGAAGAAGCCGGAGAATGGGCTGGATGGTTTTTATTTTGGAGATGCATCACGTACCCAGAAAGCGAAGAATATTGCACTGAAGTCGGTCTTTGGGAAAGTCATAGGAGGAAAAAAGACTAAAAATCCTTTATATTCTAGTTCCGTTGATGATGATACAGGCATCATGACTCTTTCGGTAAAGTCAAAGTCTGCGGATTTATCCTTGTCTCTAGTCAAGACTTTTTTTGACCACTTAAGTGAGTATTACATTGAAAAATCTACAGAGAAAGCCAAGTCCACATTTGATATTTTAAAGCAAAAGACCGATTCCATTTATACCGTATTGGGTCAAAAGGAATACGCCCTAGCCCGGTTTAAGGACAAAAATCGGGGGACTTATCTCAATAAGGTCAAAGTCCAAGAGCAAAAGCTAATGACCCAAATCGCTGCCTTGCGAATGGCTTGGGGTGAAGCCCTGAAGAATCAAGAAATGGCCAACTACGCCTTAAAAGAGCAGACTCCATTTATTCAACCGATTGATGTACCCTTTGCGCCCATTGCTCCGATTCCTAATTCCTTGTTGAAGGCGTTGGTGATTGGCGGCTTCTTAGGTGGTTTTTTAGCTGTGGGCTATTTTGTTTTTCGCAAGATTATTAGGGATGCGATGAGTGAAGATGTGGTATGAACAAAATTGACAGAAAAAGGAGCGTGAGTTTGTTTTTCTTATTGAAAACGAGTAATTTTGCTACTCAATAATGATAGAAGCTTTAATATCATCCAAAACAAGAATTAAGCTGCTGCTAAAATTCTTCCTGAATAGTAAGACGACCTCTTACTTAAGGGGGTTGGAGTCTGAATTTGGAGAATCTTCTAATGCCATTCGTTTAGAGCTGAATCGCTTCGAGAAGGCAGGGATGTTGAAGTCCTTTTCGGAAGGCAACAAAAAGATGTTTCAAGCCAATGAACAACATCCGCTTTTTGAGCAGATTCATGCCATCTTGTTGAAGCAGATTGGTGTGGACAAGATTGTAGATGATGTAGTCGAACGGCTGGGTGATGTGAATAAGGTCTTTTTGGTGGGAGATTTAGCGAAGGGCAAGGATAGTAAAGTGATTGACTTATTGTTTGTAGGCGAGTTAGATAAGGGGTATTTGGTGAAGCTCATTGATAAGGTGGAAAAGCTGATTAGCCGCAAGGTGAAGTATTTGATTTATTCATTGGTGGAATTTGAAAAAGAAATTGCGGAAGCAGATTTCTACAAAAAGTCCATTTTAATCTGGAACAAAGACCAATGAAGACGCAGGATGTCATCATCATCGGAGCAGGTATCGTGGGCTTGTCCACTGCCATGAAGCTTTTGGAGAAATCGCCGGATTTGAAGGTGACGATTTTGGAAAAAGAAGCGGAGATAGCCTTGCATCAGACCGGACACAATAGCGGCGTGATGCATTCGGGGATTTATTATACGCCCGGAAGTTTGCGTGCCAAAAATTGCCAGACAGGCTACCGGAAATTGATTGAATTTTGCGAAAGCAATGATGTGGAATATGATATATGCGGGAAAGTCATCGTGGCGGTGGATAAGGAAGAAGAGCAGCGGTTGGATGATGTGTTTGAGCGGGGAAAAGCGAATGGATTGGACGGGATAAGGATGATTAGTGGCGAGGAAGTGGCAGAGATAGAGCCCCATATTCAAGCCAAAAAAGGAATTTGGGTGCCGCAAACGGGCATTGTCCATTTTCCCGATGTGGCACGGAAATATTTGGAACGCTTTCGCAAAATGGGTGGAGAGCTGGTCTTAGGAGCTAAGGTGACCAATATTTTGGCGAAAGCAGATGAAATTATAGTCGAGAGTTCCAAAGGGGATTTTTATGCCGGACAAATGATTAACTGTGCGGGTTTGTATGCGGATAAAGTGGCGAAGATGACCGGAGATCAAGCAGATTTGAGTATTATTCCTTTTCGGGGAGAGTATTATCGACTCCTTCCGGAAAAAGAGCATCTCGTAAAAAACTTGGTCTATCCGACTCCTAATCCGGCATTTCCCTTTTTGGGGGTGCACTTTACGAGAATGATTAAGGGGGGAATTGAAGCAGGGCCGAATGCGGTTTTTGCGTTTGCGAGAGAAGGTTATTCTAACAGAGATATTAACTGGAAAGAGTTGTTTAGTTCCCTTACTTTTGCAGGCTTTAGGAAGCTGGGGCGAAAACATTGGCGGTTTGGGTTGAACGAGATGAAGCGCTCCTATTCAAAGCGACATTTCTACCATGCCTTGCGGCGAATGATGCCCGAATTAAAAATGGAAGATGTGGAGTATTATAGAGCCGGGGTAAGAGCAATGGCGCTAGGTATAGATGGAGAAGTAGTGGATGATTTTGTGATAACGGAGACCCATCGTGTGTTGAATGTGTGGAATGCACCTTCACCGGCGGCTACGGCTTCGTTGGCGATTGGAGACCATATTTCTGAATTGGCATTAAAATCATCTGAAAAATGATTCAAAGTAGAAGAAAATGGGATTTGCATCCGACCGAAGCGTATTGGTTTGCGGTCAGAACGCCGGCATTGTGGGAGAAAAAGATTGCTGCACGTTTGGCGGCTAAAGATATAGAAGTATATTTGCCGCTCCTAACCAAGTGGGTGCAATATAAAAAGCAAGCCAAAAAAAAGGTTGAAAAGCCTTTAATTACCGGTTTTGTTTTTGTGAAAATTGTGGAGGCTGAATATGCAAAAGTCATTGAAACCGAAGGGGTAGCCTTTTTCTTAAAGGATGCCGGTATCTTGCGAGCCATACCAAAGGAAGAAATTGATTGGTTGCGTGTGGTGGTAGGCGAAGATGTTTTGGTACAAGATGCCAAATTTGAAGCAGGGCAGAGAGTAGAAATTATATCAGGGCCTTATATGGGCCGGCAGGGGCGATTGGTGGAAGGACGCGGGAATCATCGTTTTGTCGTGAACTTGTTCTTCTTGGAAAAAGAAATGATACTCGATATTCCCAAGAGACTATTGAGAGTGTTATAAACGTAGATTGATTGACAGTAGCGTTAGAAAAGAGCATCGATTTCCTTGTGAAAATGGATGCTCGACCCAAGTTTGATTGTTTTTGGAGCTATAAGTTGTTGCGACTTTAGGACGGCGAAGCCATGCTCTGGAAGGTCAAGGGTTAAGGGTTAAAGGTTAAGGGGGGCTAGGTTTTTGATGATAATTAATAATAATATTGGATTATGGGTTTTGAACAGTTAAGGGTATGGCAAGAAAGTATGGATATTGTGGATGAGATTTATACCTTAACAGGAATTGGGAATTTGGCGAAAGATTTAGATTTAAGAAGTCAAATGAAAAGAGCTGCTATTTCAATTCCTTCCAATATCGCAGAAGGAGATGAATTGGATACTAACAAACAAGCAATTAGGCATTTTTATATAGCTCGTGGATCTTCGGCAGAGCTTAGAACCCAAATTACAATTGCCAGAAGACAAGGATATATTGCTAAAGATACAGAAATAACCTTGAATGAAAGATTAAAAATGATTTCAAGGATGCTCTATAAATTAATAAAAGCAAGAGAAAAGTAAAGATAAGGAGCGTTAGGTATTTCTTTCAGAGAAGAAGATTCAATTGACAGCATAATTTTGGGGTTTTAGCCCTAACAGTTTTCCTCCTTTAACCCTTGACCCTTAACCCTTAACCTATAATGAAAGGCATAATTCTCGCCGGAGGCTCCGGCACCAGACTCTACCCCATCACTAAGGCGATATCAAAGCAGTTGATGCCGATATATGACAAGCCGATGGTTTATTATCCGTTGTCGATACTGATGTTGTCGGGGATTCGGGAGATATTGATTATAACGACTCCTGAAGATAGCGCACAGTTTAGGCGTTTATTGGGCGATGGAAAAGAGATGGGCTGCCGTTTTGAGTACGCTGTCCAAGAAGTC
>JALVCY010000518.1 GCA_027009605.1 Saprospiraceae bacterium | reverse complement strand
TAACCACTAAGGACACGAAGTTGCCACTAAGAATTCACTAAGGTATTGATTATCAACAAGTTAAACATCGCCTTTTTGTGCAATTTTTTACTCCCGGTCTAAGATATTTATTATTTTGTAACTATTTAGGCACCCACTATTTTGGTCAAAAAATGCCCTTTTTGCGCCTGTTTTTGCTAAAATTTTCTCACGTAGCCCAGCTACGCTTCGAAAATTGTAGCTTCAACATACACAAAAATGCCTATTTTTTGCCTTAAAATAGGAGCACCTAAACAGTTACAGATACTCAAAACTTAACAAATTTAACGGCTCCCGCTCGTTCACCTAGGCGCAATTGCACCCAATACAATCCGGCCGGCAGGGAAGATAAATTTATTTTTTCCGGAAGGCTCGCATAATGCTGCTCCAGCCACTTTGCGCCGGAGAAATTGGAGATGAGTACATCCACATCCTTCCATTCATATTGGTTTTGAAAAACCAAATCATCCCCCACCATCGTTGCCGAAAAAGACAAAGGGGCAACATGCCCCGTCGCATTCGGCTGGCAAGTATGACCATCGGATAGTTCGCTGGTCACCCATTCTCCATTTTTATAATCTTGAGATATATGTCTGGAATAAATCACATTGCCCAGTTCATAATAAAAAGAATCCCGGCTATCCGGTACCCAGCCGACGGCGACTACTCTTTCGCTATAGTCTAAAATCATATTGCCGTTATTATCGTAGTCTAAATAAGACCGGCTATTTATAAACCAATCACTTGCACTTTCATTATAACTTGCATCGACTAAGCTATCCACTAGCCCGTCGGTATTATCGAAATAAAAAGTTTTTTCTTCGGGGTGATAAAGACTATCCATCCCCAGGCGATAACGTGTTGCAGTCCAATCACCATAATTTGGAGCATAATCATAAACCGTCGAATCTCTGGATAGTCCTTCATCCAAAACAGAATAGACCAAGTTGTTGTCATCATAAACAGCCCAATAGTTATAAGTAATTTCGCCATCAGTATAGTCGATGCTACTCACCAAGTGCCCATTGGCATCAAAATGATTGATTTCTTTATAGTCTAGGACGTATTGGTGAAGATCCGGCTCATAAGTATATTCAAAGACAGAATCCGCCCTTTCATAATCTACCATTGGAATGGAAGAAAAGAGCACTGCTTTGTAAGCACGTTTCAATAAACCGGTGTTCGAGTCTTTCTCCCGGCTAGTAGCCGTAATTATGTAGTAATTATTGGTATGATCTACAACCACTTTTCCGTCTCCCAAAAGGCCATAGATATCGTCATCATCTAGCCCTTCAAAAGTAAATTTTATACAAAGTTCTTCTGTTAGCACATCTTGCGGTATCGCTAATACTGTTGGGTTGCCCATCGGTTGGTGTTGGTGATGCGCTAATCTTAGTCTATTGTCTTGGCCAAAAAGGAGGACGCTGTGAATCAGAAAAATGCAAAAAATCAATGTTGTTTTCATCTTATTTGTTTTATGTAACAATTCCCCTAGCTTTTCCGAAAAAACCAAGCTTCATTTATCGAAAAAAAGGGCTCTTTTTGGTCTCAAAGCATCTATGCAGAATTGTTTTAGATAACTTGCGTAAATCTACAAAACAATATTAAAATATAAAAATATTTTTGTATATCGGTGTGGCGGATTTTAGATAAATGGCATCTTCTGACAAAAAATTGGCAAGTACAGTTATAAAAAAGAAGCCTACTCAACGAGCAGGCTTCTTTAATCTATCCGCAAGACAAACATCTTGCAATCTATTTATCTAGTTTTAGTGAAACTCAACAACATGCGGAGCCGCACTCATAATCTCTTCATTGGCCTTATCTGCAAACTTGCTGAAATTTTTCACAAAGATAGAAGCTAAGTAATTGGCTTTCTTATCGTAAGCAGCCTTGTCTTCCCAAGACTTTCTTGGGTTTAGGATTTCAGCAGGTACATTAGGACAGGATGTCGGCATGGTTAGACCAAATACTTGGTGTTTCTCGTAAGAGACATCATTCAATTGACCTTCCATCGCTGCCGTAACCATTGCCCGAGTATATTTTAAGCTAATCCGGTGTCCAACACCAAATCCGCCACCAACCCAGCCGGTATTCACCAACCATACATTTACGCCAAATTTACGGATTTTATCCCCTAGCATTTCAGCATAGACTGTTGGGTGATGGGGCAAGAAAGGCTCTCCAAAGCAAGAAGAGAAAGTTGCTTCCGGATCCACAATTCCTACTTCCGTACCGGCGACCTTCGCAGTATAACCGGAAATAAAGTGATACATGGCCTGGCCGGGATTTAACTTAGAAATCGGTGGTAAAACCCCAAAAGCATCTGCTGTCAAGAAGAAGATGTTCTTTGGTATTCCCCCCATAGAAGGCTTGGCTGCATTCTGAATGTGGTATATAGGATAAGAAACTCTTGTATTTTGAGTGATGCTGGTATCTGCAAAATCAACGGTACGAGTTCCTTTGAAAAAGCCAATATTCTCTAAAATCGCTCCGTGCTTAATGGCGCCCCAAATATCCGGTTCTTTTTCAGCCGATAAGTCGATACATTTTGCATAACAGCCGCCTTCAAAATTGAAGACACCGTCATCTGCCCATCCATGCTCATCGTCTCCGATTAATTCCCGATTAGGGTCTGCAGAAAGCGTAGTTTTTCCGGTACCGGACAAACCAAAGAAAACAGCCGTGTCACCGGCTTTTCCAATATTTGCAGAACAGTGCATGGTCAACACATCGTGCTCCTTCGGTAGGATATAATTCAATGCAGAGAAAATACCTTTCTTGATTTCTCCTGTATAACCGGTGCCACCAATCAAAATTACCTTGCGGGTAAAGTTTAAGATGGCAAAGTTTGGTGCTTTGGTGCCGTCAACAGCAGGGTCTGCTATAAATCCCGGCGCATTCAAGATTGTCCACTCAGGAACAAAAGTATTCAACTCTTCTTTTGTTGGGCGTAAAAACATATTATTCACGAAGCCGGCCATCCAAGGATACTCGGTAATCGCTCTTAGCTTTAGTTGATATTTGGGATTTGCGCAAGCGACACCATCTTGAACCCAAACATCCTTGTCGTCAAAATAAGCGACGACTTTGTCATACAGTTTGTCAAATTTGTCGGCATCAAACGGGAAGTTAACATCTCCCCAAGCGACGTCGCTTGTGTAAGCATCTTTGACGATAAAACGATTCTTGGGGTCTCGCCCCGTAAATTTACCGGTATCAACCGCTAGGGCTCCGGAATCAGCAATAACTCCTTGCCCATTGGCAATGGTTGCTTCAATTAACTCCTCCTTTAGCAAATTCCAATAGACATTTCTCGCCTTAACGCCAAGGAAGTCCAAGTTTGCAGAAGGATTCTTTACTCCAACATTTTTCATGTTAATTTTTTTTACTTAAGTCATGCAATTGGTATGCAAAAAATATGCCTGCAAAGGTAAGTACATCGCCAATAAAAAACCCGATTCTACACAAACTTGCGTTAAAACACTTAAAATGAAAGCGTAATGTGTGCTTCTACTTGAGTTTGGGGAAGTTTTACGACTTTTTGTAGATGGGGGCACTTGTTTTGAAGCCTGCTCCAAAATGCCGGAAGAAAGAATACTCTTGGTGAAAACCTGCAAGGGGGAGTTGTATTCACCCAATCATAAATTCGACGCAAGGGCGAATTGCATTCGCCCTAAATCAAGAAGATGAAGTAAAAAGACCTAGATTTTGTCTTGGGCTATCCACTATAAAGGCCGCTCACCATAAGCATTTTCAATCTTCTCTTTTAGCTCCTTGCGGGCAAAAAAGATTCTGCTTTTGACGGTACCCAAAGGCAATTCTAATTGATCGGCAATTTCTTGGTATTTGTAGCCATAGTAGTGCATGAGAAAAGGCAAGCGAATGCTATCGTCCAAATCATCCAACATGACATCCAATTCTTGCATCAAGATACTATTTTCACCATCATTAGAGACTGCGGAGCTGCCGCTGTTAATGAAGTATTGATTGTCGGTAGAATCCATGAAGACGCCGGCCTTCCGCTTTCTACGATAATTATTGATGAAAATATTCCGCATGATGGTAATCACCCAAGCCTTAAAATTAGTTCCCGGCCTAAATTTATCTCTGTTGCTTAGGGCTCTAAATGCAGTTTCTTGATACAAATCTTTAGCATCATCTGCATTTTTGGTTAAGTTGTAAGCAAAAGAATATAGTAAGCTTTCCAGCTTGAAAAATTTCGCATTAAATTCAAAAGTTGACATATCTTAGTCGTTATTTAGACCAAATATAAGTAAGGTTTTTTGATTTTCCAAAAAAGGTTTACGAAATATGCCTTTTTTTTTCAAAAAAAACGAAAAAAAATCAATCTGAACAGTATAATAGGCTAATAATCAACACTTTATATTGTTTGTTAATTGTTTCTTAATTTTGCATAAAAATAAAAAAAAGTACTTCGTTAGAAGTACTTTTTTATTTTTTCTTTTAGATTTTTGAACTGATAGCTATCTTTTGAGCACACTTTTGTTGAAAAATTGGTCATTTTTTTGTATCGATATTAGGTAATATCCTTTCGGTAAATGCCTAATATCCAAGTTTTTTGCTGATGCATTCGGTACAGCCACACATCTTCCTAATTCATCGTATATCATAATAGATTGAATTTTATCTTTGGTTGCTTCATAGCGCAAATGAAGATAGTCTGACGTTGGATTAGGATAGACAGAAAAAGTAAAATTATGTTTTACATAAGCAGACACAATATCCGACCACTCACTCTTTCCATCGTAATCAATCTGGTTTAAGCGGTAATAATTTGTCTTTTCTGCCGGATTTTCATCAATAAAAGAATAGTGCTCCGTTTGCTCGGAGTAACCGACTCCCGGCATCCAGCCAATCTTCTCCCAGTATTGACCGTCTAAGCTGCGCTGAATCTCAAACCCTTCATTATTGACTTCGGACTCTGTTGTCCATTCTAGGCGAACATCCGTTCCCACGACTTCGGCTTTAAAATCTACCAACTCCACAGGTAAAACAGAAGAGATATCATAGAAATATACCGCCCCCCAGTCTGCACTTCCTCCATTATCGACTTTACTGGCACCAATAAAAACCTGCTGGCCATAGCCATCCACAGCTCCGCCAAAGTAATCATATTGAGCCCCAACACCGGCGACAATCTGACTATCTATACTATTGGCCTTCCAGATTCCACTGGAAGAATCATATTCATATAAGTAAGCAGCACCGGTTTTCACACCATTTATTTTTGCTCTTTGTGCCCCAATGACAGCATTGTTTTCATCAATAAAATTCACAGCTAAGCCATAATAGGCATAGGATGTGCCATCAAATGCAGTCATCTTATTAGACAAAGTCCAAACACTCTCACTGTAACTATAGAAATAAACCGATCCACTTTTACTACCTTTATCATCATCCTTGGGAGACCCAACCACTACCTTCGTCCCTTGAATACTCACACTTGTCCCATATTCATCACTAGCTGCTTTGTCATTTGCCACTAACTTAGTATCTTCTGACCAGACCGTGCCCACCCTAGAATAGACATACGCAGCTCCCGCAAGATTTACGCCATCCGGAGAAGACTTATTCGCACCGGTGACTAAGCGTGAGCCACTTATGGATACACTGTATCCAAACTCACCATCAGCGGGTGTATCACTAGGGTATAATTCGGTTTTGTCTGCCCAGATGCTACCATTAAAGCGATAAATAAAAACCCCTCCGGTTCTAGTCCCTGTACCGTTAACCAAGGCCATGGTTGCCCCAACGGCTAAATAACCATTGTCTAAAGAAACACTGGCTCCAAACCTATCATGACTATCATTTACAAAGGTTGTAAACAAAGACCAAACCCCATTTCCATCTCGACGATAGATATAGACTTTCCCATCATCATTATATCCGGATCCATTATCTTGTGCCCATGCTCCGACAGCTGCCCATTCTCCACTAATTGCCACACTATGCCCAAACTCATTATTCGCAGCCCCGTCTGTCGGAATGATATTTTGCTTTTCTATCCAATTGCCATTTACTAACTCATAAAAATACACAGAGCCACTTTTTATCCCATTACAATCGTCTTCCGGAGCGCCGGCAATGGCGTATTTATCCCATATCGCTACACTTGGAGACATCCTGTCGTTTGCGTTTCCGTTACTCGCAAACAGCTTAGTTTCCGGCTGGGCATATCCGGAAATAATGGCAGCAAGCACCAGTATCATTAGTAAATAATATTTCATTTTCTCATTTAGTTTTGTCCCCCAAATGGGAGGTTCTATCACATATCCATCTTAAGGAAAGGAACTAGAAAACGTCCAAACCTTAAGATTTCAAAAGATTATCATGAAATATTCAAAAAACGTGCCTAAGGCATAGTACAACAATAATCTACCCCATTATGCTTTATCTTTTGGCACTACACTGCATTACAGAATTGGTTATTACTTTAGGCATTGCCCCCACTTTTGTGCCTTGTTTAGAAAAAAAATATGTTGCCTAGTGGAATATTGAGCTTGCTCCGAAAAGTCGTTTTTTTTGAGATAGCCGGGAAAGTTGCCAAATTTTATTTTGGAAGCATACATTCTGTTCAATTGTTCAAGCGTTCAATCGTTTAACTGATTCTCATAACCGATTGATTATCAATGATTTCAGTTGAACTATTAGGGTGAACGAAAGAAAATTTTTATAATATATTAGCCTATGCGTGGACTATTTTCTTACCCAAATTTTAGCAGTCTGAAGCCAAGAATTTGTAGAGTTTCTTAGTGTAAAGTGTAATCTAAGTGCTCTTAGTGGTAAGGAAAAATGTAATGCCTAACCACTAAGGACACGAAGTTGCCACTAAGAATTCACTAAGGTATTGATTGTCAACAAGTTAAGCACCGTCTTTTTGTGCAATTTTTTACTCCCGGTCTAAGATATTTATTATTTTTATATTCTATTTTTTTTCTTTCGTTTACCCTGTTGAACTATTGAACAGTGAACGATTGAACAAGACCTCCAAACAGAATAAAATTTGGCAGTTTTACATCACAATACTTTTAGGAGTAAACTCAACAGTTAATTATTGCATACTGCCAGAAGTTGAGGCACTTCTACTTTTGTGCGTTGAGAGAGAGCAGAATCGCTATAACAAGAAAAATTATATTGGGCAACCAAACGCCATAAATGGCCGGGAAGCTACTATTAAAGGCAAAAGTGGTACTAAACTTGGATACGAAAATGAAGATGGCTCCCAAGCCTACACCCAACGCCAAGTGCAAGCCCATGCCCCCGCGTACCTTTCTAGCAGAGACGGCCACGCCGATGAGCGTTAATATTATGATGCTAAAGGGCTCAGATGTGCGCCTTAAAACTTCAATTTTAAATTTTTTCGGTGTCCCCAAGCCCCTTTGGATTTGTTTATTAATGGCTCTTTTTAACTCTGAAGTGGACATTTGCTCCTTTTCATTCAGGTATTGCACAAAATCTCTTGGCGTTAGATTAATCAAGGTATCCATTTTTTTGCGCAAGCCAACATTCAAATACTCCTTTTCTCCATCTATGGTTCGGCCGACATAGCCGGATAGTTGCCACTTTCCGGGCATCCCTTTCCATTTGAGTTGTTTGGCTTTTAAGATATAGGTAATCTGATTCCCTTCATATTCTTCCAGTCGAAAGCCACTAGCTACAGAATCTCTTTGATTGAAGCGCTCTATGAAAACTTTGGTGTGGGGGCTGACGAATAGATGGATATTCTCTTTCTTTCCTTTGTCTTGATCCTTCCAGACATAGGTCTGCTCAAAATTTATTCGGGTCTTATTGCCTTTCGGCACAATAGTATGGTTGGCCACTAACAACATTCCCGCTACCAGCCCCGAGGCCACTAAATATGGTCTTAATAGTCTTCGATAACTTATTCCGGCATTTAAAATACTAATAATCTCCGAGTCAAAGGCCATTCGTGAAGTAAAAAACACAACTGAAATCAATGCAAACAGCGGCCATAGCAGGCTGTTAATATGGATAATAAATTTGATTGTGTAGTCAAAAATAATCTCTCGAATCGTAACCGGCTCCGAGATATAAGAGTCAACCTTGTCCGCAAAGTCAATGGCCACGGCTATCAAAGAAAACAGCAGTACCGTAAAAAAGAAGGAAGTCAAATACTTCTTGATAATATACCGGTCTAGTATTCCTAGAAACATTTTAGATTCTTTGCGTGATGATGGGCAATATTTGGGCTTTCCATTCTGAGAAGCTACCGGCTATGATTTCCTTTCGAGCTTGCTTAACCAGCCACAAAAAGAAGCTCAAATTTTGTAAAGAAGCAATCTGACCGCCTAACAGCTCTCCCGAGCGAAACAAGTGATGCAAGTAGGCACGAGTATGTGTATTAGACGGTATCGAAGGCACTTTGCTATCAATAACGGTAAAATCTTCTTTAAATTTGGCATTCTTGATATTCATTACACCTTGAGTGGTATAGATTAATCCATGGCGTGCATTCCTGGTCGGCAACACACAGTCAAACATATCCACCCCCAAGGCAATCGACTCGATGATATTCTCCGGCTTCCCGACTCCCATCAAATACCTAGGCTTATCCTTTGGCAATATATCACAAACTAAGCCCGTCATTTCGTACATTTCTTCATGTGGCTCTCCCACAGATAAGCCCCCAATTGCATTCATGGGAGCATCTTGATCCGAGATGAATTTGGCGGAAGCCACCCGTAAATCCTTATACGTCGAACCCTGAACAATAGGTGCCAGAATCTGATGATAATCATACAACGGCTCCGTTTCCGAAAAGCGAGCAATACATCGTTTTAGCCAGCGATGGGTCATCTCCATCGAATTTTTGGCATAGCCATACTCACAAGGGTAAGGGGTACATTCGTCAAAAGCCATGATGATATCCGCCCCGATAATCCGCTGAATATCCATCACCCCTTCCGGAGAAAAAAAATGCTTTGACCCGTCAATATGTGAATTAAAATTGACGCCTTTTTCCTTGATATTCCGGCGATGACTCAGTGAATACACCTGAAATCCGCCACTATCTGTCAAAATGGGGCGATTCCAATTCATAAACCGATGCAAGCCGCCGGCCTTCTTCAAAATATCCATGCCGGGACGCAAATACAAATGGTAGGTATTGCCCAAGATAATTTGGGCTTCGATGGCAGTCTTCAATTCTTCTATATGGACGCCCTTTACAGAGCCCACGGTGCCCACGGGCATAAAGATGGGCGTTTCGATGGTGCCGTGAGCAGTCTGAAGCGTTCCGGCTCTTGCGGAAGATTTTGAATCGGTGGCGTGTATGGTAAATGCATTCATGAGGCAAAGCTACGGAAAGTTATGGAACTAAATTTTTGAAAGAGTTTACCTTGCTCTTGAGTTCATAAGCCAAGGAAACCTTTTCAGGTCATCTTCATCATCCACATCGACTAACTGTTGAACGAGAGAAAAGCTCTGGTCGTGGGACTTGATACGCTCCAGCGTTTGCGCCAAGACTTCGGAAGTACTCCACACCATATCTTCAAAAATAGAAGACATAAACCTGTTCATGCCCACCAGATAATATCCCCCGTCAAAAGTCGGCCCCAACACCCAATCTGTTTGCTTTAAGGCATCAAAAGCATCATTCACCACCTTCGCCGAAATGCCGGGAATATCCGTGCCCACCAAAACCACCTGTTGATAATCTTGCAGTCCGAGTCGAAAAGCTTGTGCCATACGTCTGCCTAAATCATCCCCTTCCTGCAAAAAGCTTTTTGTCGCTATATCTGACCACAAATCATTTTCCGGAAGGTAGTCCGAATAAAAAACCCACACATCGCCTCCCCATCCCTTCACAGCCTTAGCCGCTTGCGCTAAAAGATTTCTAAAGACCGCCAAGGCTTTGGGGTGGCCAATGGTTTGAGCCAATCGGGTTTTGACTTGCCCTAGAACCGGATTTTTCGTAAAAATGATAAGTAATTCGGAATCCATTCCGGATGCGTCCCTACTTCGTCAATAATTCCCGCACAACACCGGAAATTTCCTTTCCTCCTGCTTTGCCGGCTAATTGCTTGGACGCAATACCCATGACTTTACCCATATCCTTCATGCCTTCCGCTCCAACGGATTGGATGATTTCGGAGATAATGGGTTTGAGTTCGTCCGGAGAAAGCATTTTAGGTAAGTAGCGACTAATGATAGTCAGCTCTTCTCTTTCTTTTACGGCCAAGTCTTCGCGATTTTGCTTTTCATAAATCTCGAGTGAGTCTTGGCGCTGCTTGACCAATTTTTGAAGGATTTTGACTTCTTTCACTTCGTCAATGGCGTCCCCGCTACCGTCAGTGGCTGCTTTTTGAAGAGCAGCTTTGATAGCACGGATACCTCGTAAAGCGACTTGGTCTTTGGCTTTCATTGCAGCCAAAAGGTCGGCGGATATTCTCTTTGTTAAGCTCATAATTTCTTTTTTAGTTGAGTGATTAATTTAGTAATTTTGACAAAATCATCAACGGACAATTGCTCCGGACGTTGTCGATAAAAATCACCGGCAAGTATCTCGGCAGGCAATTCGCTCTTGAGAGTATTTCGAATCATTTTGCGACGCTGACTAAACGTCATTTTTACCAAACGTTTAAAAGCCTGCTCATCACAAGACAAGGTAAAATCTTTTTTTCTTGTCAACCGGATGACACCGGATTGAACCCTTGGCGGCGGCGAAAAGTTCCCCGGACCTACCGAAAAAAGATATTCGCCGTCATAAAAAGCTTGAATCAAGACAGAAATGACCCCATAATCCTTGTTGCCCGGGCCGGAAACCACCCGCTCCGCTACTTCTTTTTGAAACATGCCCACTAATTCCGGTACATGAGTTTTCCAATCCAGCATTTTAAAAAGAATCTGCGAGGAGATGTTGTATGGATAGTTGCCAATAATCGTAAATTCTCCTTCCGGAAAAATATCAGCCAACTCTAATTTTAAGAAATCAGCATGTATAATTTCCAATCCCTTAAACGTGCTCTTTAGGATAGGAATCATATCATTGTCCAATTCGACCACTTTGAATTCGTCCGTTCGCTTGCGCAAATATTTAGTCATCACCCCTTTACCCGGGCCGATTTCAACGATTTTTCCGGAAGGGATTTGGGCGGCTAGGGCGATTCTTTCGGCGATTTCTTCGTTGACTAGGAAGTGTTGGCCAAATCTTTTTTTTGCTTTCACTGTTTATGGTTGATGGAAGTGATATACAGACCAAACGGGTTGGCCGGTTTGTTTGCGATAAATTTGCTCGATTCTTTTGCCACAAGGTAGGCTTGGTCTGTGTATAACTCTATTTTCATTTAATCGTTCAATTGTAACTACTCAGCAGGAATCATTTTGGCTAAAATAGGACTTTTTTATCTCAAAAGCACCCATGCAGAGTCGTTCCATCAATTCATTTGGCCGAAAGGCGGCTCATCTGAGAAAAAATATCTATTTTTCCGCAAGGAAATAAAAATACTCACAAAAAATAACCAATGAAGCCTTTAAAAATAGGAATTTCGATAGGAGACATCAATGGCATCGGCCCGGAAGTTATTCTCAAAACTTTTTTGAATCCACAGATGCTAAACATCTGTACGCCGGTGATTTACGGCTCCTCCAAGGTATTGGCCTACCACAAAAATACCTTTACGGATTTGCATATAAAAATTGTCAATCTTCATGAAGCGGAGAAGGCAGCCATCGGCAAAATTAATGTGGTCAATTGCTGGAAAGAGAGTGTGAGCATCGACCTAGGAAAACCCACCGAAGTCAGTGGAAAAATGGCACAAATAGCTTTGAGTAAAGCAGTCGATGACTTGAAATCTGACAAAATTGATGCCTTGGTTACGGCGCCTATCAACAAAGCAGCGATGCAATCTGCGGGATTTAAACACACCGGCCATACGGAGTTTTTGCAAGCAGAGTTGGGTGGGCACAGCCTTATGTTGATGACCAGTGACAATATCAAAGTGGGTCTGGCGACCAACCACCACGCCATCAAAGATGTGGCCGGTTTGATTACACGGGAGCTCATTTTGGAGAAGATATTTATCTTGGAAAAAATTCTTAAACAAGATTTTGGATACGAACGGCCGACGATTGCGGTATTGGGTCTAAATCCACACGCCGGAGACGACGGCACAATCGGAGCAGAAGACAAGAAAATCATTCGTCCGGCCGTCGAAGCGGCTAAGAAAAAGGGCGTTCTAGTCAATGGACCTTTTCCGGCGGACGGTTTCTTTGGCTCCGGCGAATATCGGAAGTATGACGTAGTTTTGGCGATGTACCATGACCAAGGATTGATTCCTTTCAAACTGCTTTCTTTTGGAGAAGGAGTCAATTTTACGGGTGGGCTGGAGCAAGTGCGCACATCACCGGATCATGGTACTGCCTATGAGATTGCCGGTAAAAATTTGGCGAATCCGGCTTCTTTCCGCAAGGCGATTTATTCGGCTATAGATATCGTGCGGATTCGTCGCCGGTATCTGGAAGATCACGCCAATCCTATCGTCAAACGGACTAGTAAAATGAAAGAATTTTCGCATGATGATGATGTGCCTACTGAAAAATAATAAGTGGGATTGTCTTTTTGTCTGATTGGTCTAAATCTGATTTTTGGATGAATTTTTTCACATCTAATTGGCTTTTTTTTCTCTTGCTTGTAGGTTGGGCGGGGTGCAGGGATGCTTCTGTTCAGCAGGCATCGACTCCGGCAACCACGACCTTCACTCTGGCGGATTCGACCGTATTGACCTTGCCGGCCGCCTATGCCCTTTCGGAAAAAGAGCAGATGCCCACCCTGGAACGGCAGATTTATGATTTCTTTGTGGCTGGTCTTTCCAAGCCGCCTTTGCAGGCAAAATATTTTAAAAATACCCTTACGGAAAATCAGTTTCTTGGTGTTTTTCAATTGGATTATGCAGCTTATAATCAGAATTTAGCGGCTCTAATGAATTCGGATTGGACTCAAAAATGGGCTCAACTAGACGAGCAAATGACCTGCTTCTCCATCAATAAGGTCGAATCCATGCAATATGCTTCCAAGGAATGGAATGCTTTGAAGTTCAAATTTCAATTGAAGCCGCTCAAAGGCGATTGCAACGTCCCCCCAGTCTTTGCCACCATCTTTTACTACAATGGTCATCGGCGAGTCTTTTATCTACTGGAAGTCCGACCGGATGAGCAAGATTTAGACCAAAGTCTGCGTCGCATTCAGTTGGGGGCTAAGCGTTAAATAAATCATAATGCCGGCAAGAATCCGGCATATTTGGGAATAATCCAATATTTTCGTGATGAATCAAAAAAAATCGTCATGATAAAAAAGTATTTGTTTTTCGCTCTAATGTTAGCCATAGCTATTCCTACGCAGGCACAATTTGGAAAACTCTTAGGTAAAGCCAAAGAGACAAAGGATAAATTGACAAGTAAAACAGGAAACTTGTCCCAAGAAGAAGTCGGCAAAGGCTTAAAAGAAGCACTGGACAAAGGTGTGGGTGAAGCCGTCAACTTTCTTTCGGCTCAAGATGGCTACTTCAAAAGCCCCTACAAAATTTTAGTCCCGGAAGATGCCAAAAAAATAACCAATAAACTCAAAAGAGTCCCGGGATGGGCCAATGTCGAAAAAGACTTGGAAGAAAAAATGAATCGTGCGGCTGAGTTGGCTGCCCAAAAAGCCAAGCCTATTTTTATCCGGGCCATCAAGCAAATGAGCTTCCAAGATGCCATGGATATTTTAATGGGAGAAGATAATGCAGCGACTTCGTACCTGCAAAAAAACACCAATCAAAAGCTATTCAAGGAGTTTTTGCCTGTCATCAAGTCTTCTTTGGACGAAGTCAATGCGACAAAATATTGGCATTCAGCAGTGACAACTTACAACAAAATCCCTTTCACTTCTAAAGCGAATCCCAACTTAGATGAATATGTCACCCAATCTGCACTCAAAGGGATGTTTCAATTAGTCGCCAAAAAGGAGCTGGATATTAGAAAAAACAGCGCTAGCCGCAGCTCTGATTTGTTGAAAAAGGTTTTTGCCCGGCAGGATTGATGGGCGCAGGTGCAAGAATGGGATAGCCAATCAACTAAACGACTCCATTGCTGTTTGAGTAGTAGCAATCTACAAAAAGCATGAAAATAGAAAAAAACGAAAAATTCAAGCCCATCCAACCACTTGTCAATAAAGTGGCGCAAAGTGACTTGATTACCATCAATTTGGAAAACTATTATCCGCAAGAATCTATCTATTCCTTTGATTTGAAGGACTACTTGTTTCGCGGGATGATTCTTAGAGAAAAGGATTTTAGGCAAGCGGTGAAGGAGCATGATTGGGCTCAATACACCGGCGGCGTTTTGTTGGTTTATAACTCTGTGGATGCCATTATTCCGATGTGGGCCTATATGTTGATAGGCGTTTCTGCCAGCGACTATGCCAAGACGATTTATCATGGTACGGAGCGGGAATATATCGAATCCTATTATCGAGATTTTTTGGCTAACTTTGATATTGCCCCCTTTAAAGATGGAAAAATCGTCTTAAAAGGTTGCGGGAAAAAGCCGGTTCCGGCTGCCGCTTATATGGAGCTTACGCGAAAATTAAAACCCTACGTGAAGAGCATTATGTTTGGGGAGCCTTGCTCGACAGTTCCCATTTATAAGCGTAGTTGAGTCACTCGAAAGCTTCGCTGGCTGAGAGAGCTGATTCTTTTTGTGTAATAAAATGGACTCAGTTCAATCGCATTCTTATACATCCTTCATCGTTAGATTAATCCGTTTTCTGGGGATGTCCACTTCGAGCACACGAACGGTCACTTTTTGGCGCAAGCTGACTACATCCATAGGGTTTTTGACAAATTTGTTAGCGAGTTGGGAAATATGGACTAAGCCATCTTGTTTGACCCCAACATCTACAAAAGCGCCAAAATTGGTGATATTGGTGATGATGCCGGGCAAGACCATGCCATCTCGTAACTCTTCAATACTACGCACATTGGCAAATTCAAAAACCGTCGCTTCCCCGCGTGGGTCTAATCCCGGTTTTTTCAATTCTTTGATGATGTCCTTTAGAGTTGGCATGCCTAGGTCGTCAGAGATATATTTCTTTAGATTGATTTGGTCAATTAACCGGTTATTGCGTATCAAGTCCGATAATTCAACGCCCAAATCCTTTGCCATCCGCTTGACAAGTCCATAACGTTCCGGGTGGACAGCGGTATCGTCCAAAGGGTTAGACGCTCGTCGAATCCGGAGAAATCCAGCGGCTTGTTCATAGGCTTTGCCCCCAAGCCTGGGCACTTTTTTAAGGTCTGCTCTGGAGCGGAAAGCACCATTGTCGGTCCGCCAATCTACAATATTCGCCGCCAAGCTCGGCCCCAAACCGGAAACATAGGTCAACAGGTGTTTGCTAGCGGTATTTAAGTTTACACCAACGGAATTCACAGCAGATTCAACGACCCGATCCAAGCTCTCTTTTAAGCGAGTCTGATTCACATCGTGTTGATATTGACCGACACCGATGGATTTGGGGTCAATTTTTACCAATTCAGCCAAAGGATCCATCAACCTTCGAGCAATGGACACAGCGCCCCGCACGGTAACATCGTAATCGGGAAATTCTTCCCGTGCAATTTTAGACGCCGAATAAATGGAAGCCCCACTTTCATTGACAGAAAAAACATTCACCTTACGGGCAAAATCAATCGAATTACAAAGGTCTAGGGTTTCTCTTCCGGCCGTACCGTTCCCGACGGCGATGGCGTCAATTTCATAGTTTTTGACCAGATATTTGAGTTTGGTAATCGATTCAGACCATTTGGATTGGGGTGGGTGCGGGTAGATGGCCGTGTGGTAGATTAAGTCTCCGTTTTGGCTCAATACAACCAATTTGCAACCGGTTCGGAATCCCGGGTCTAAACCTAAAATCCGTTTTTTGCCCAAAGGCGCTTCTAAAAGCAATTGTGATAAGTTTTCTGCAAAGACCTTGATGGCTTCTTCATCGGCTTTGGTCTTAGAGCGTACCCTAAATTCTGTCTCTAAGGATGGTTTTAGTAGGCGCTTGTAGGCATCTTGTACGGCTTCTGCTACTTGCTCGGCCGCATCGGAGCGTCCTTCTACGTACTTGTCTTTCAGCAATTCGATGGCTTCGTCGGCATCCGGCTCCACATACATTCGCAAATAACCTTCTTGTTCCCCCCGGCGAATAGCCAACAACCGGTGAGAAGGGCAGTATTTTAGGGGCTCTTCGTAGTCAAAATAGTCTTTATATTTTTGAGCTTCCGGTTCCTTTTCTTTGGATTTTACCGACTTGGCCAATACCGTCGCCTTGCGCTCAAATAATCGACGAAGCATGGCGCGGGTATATAAGTCTTCGTTGACCCATTCTGCGATGATGTCCCTAGCGCCTTGAAGTGCTTCTTCGATAGATTCGACTTCATCGGTTATAAATTTTTGAGCCAATGCATCCACATTGTGTGACTGCTGAGCCATGATTTGCTTGGCCAATGGCTCCAGGCCTTTTTCACGGGCGATGGTAGCTCTGGTTTTGCGCTTGCGCTTAAAAGGAAGATACAGGTCTTCTAATTCGGTCAAATCCCAACTATGTTCGATTTGCTTGCGCAAGGCATCGGTTAGCTTTCCTTGCTCATCAATACTTTTAAGGATTGACTCTTTTCTTTTCGTTATTTCGTTGTATTTTTCGGCAGCTTGGCGAATATTGTCTAGTTCTACTTCGTCTAATGAGCCGGTTCTTTCCTTTCGATATCTTGCGATAAAAGGGATGGTGGCTCCTTCTCCCAGTAGCTCCAGCGTGGCCCGAACACCCTTGGCAGCAATCCCCGTATTCTTGATGACAAATTCTATTGCGTCCATATTTTATTTTTTGTGGGGCGAAGATAGTTATTTTCTTTTGTAACTGTTTAGGTGCTCCTATTTTAGGGCAAAAAATAGGCATTTTTGTGGATGTTGACGTAGGGACGCACGGCCGTGCATCCCTACGTGAAAAAACTTTAGCAAAAACAGGCGCAAAAAGGGCATTTTTTAACCAAAATAGTGGGTACATAAACAGTTACTTTCTTTTTATGTGCCGTGTTGGAGAGTTTTTAGATGTTGAGATGTTTGCCGGTTGAGAAGGGCGAATGCAATTCACTCTTTCGGGGGAGATTCCAAAATTCCGTGTAGTTGGGCTTCATCGGGGATTGTCTTGGCCGGCGGATTCGAGTCTTTGGTAAATTTTGAAAATCTGGGGGGCATAGAATCTTAACCGGCTTTCAGCTCTTCCAGAAGTAATTCGCCGATGCGATTGGCCGAATAAATAGTAAAGAAAATCCCCAAACCGGGAAAAAGTACCAACCACCAAGCCGAAATGTTGGTTCGAGCGGCGGCAAGGAGTTTGCCCCAAGAGACCACATCCGGCGGCAATCCAATGCCCAAAAAGGAAAGAAAGGATTCGGCTAAGATGGCATTTCCCAGCCCGAGCATAATGACAATCATGGCCGGGCCGACGGCATTGGGGATGGCGTGTCTAAGTAGGATTTTCCAATGGGGTATGTTTTGCATTTCCGCAGAAGCAAGGTATTCTTGAGCCCTGATTTTGAGCATTTCGCCACGGGTAAATCTCGTAATGGTCGGCCAGAAGGTAATGCCGATAACAACGGCGACAGTATAGATAGATGGAGGAAATAGGGCGCTAATAACCAGCAATAACAATAATTTGGGAATCGCACTAAAAACCTCTACCCCACGCATGATTAATAGATCCACCGGCAGGGTTATTCTTTTTTTTCCGAAAGGGATTCGATGCATCACAATTTGTAAGAGAATGTAACTCAATAGCAAGAAAAAAAGAATCGTCAATCGGTGGGCAGGTTGTCCATTTTCTGAAAAGTACAGGGGCAGGATGTAGGCCAACCAAGCCACCAATAAGGCTGAAATAATAGATAATACAATCCGCCAAACCGGCCAACGCAACCGGTAATCACCAAAGTACCCGCTTAGACTCCCTAGCAAAATCCCTATGATGGCGGCAATCCCGATGCCCAAAAAACTAATCACCACACTCACCCGTGCACCGCTGACCATTCCGGCCAAAACGTCACGCCCAATCTGATCTGTCCCCAACCAGTGTCGATAACGCCAAGAAGCAATTTGTTGGGAACCGAAAGGGGACTTGAAGTGGCTGTTTAGCGGGTCTATCGTATTGGCTTGGTAGGGAATGAGCGGCATGAGCTTGGATGAAAATTGGGGCGCATTCCAATCCGTTGTTTTATTGAATTGATAATTGCCCAAGGCTTGTTGGATTACCGGAAATTGTATATCTCCGTTGTATCTACAAAAAATAGGGACGTCGTTAGCTATAAAATTGGCAAAAATCGCCACAAAAGCCAAAAAAAGCATCCAAGCCTTGGCTAGGCGGAAGACTCGGTGTTGGTTCAGCCGATGCAAAAGCTTGCGCCAAAAACGGGGAGAATTTTGGGGCTTACTCATGACGTGATTTTTGGTGATTGAGTCGAACTCTAGGGTCTAACTTGGTATATAAGATATCCGTCAACAATAAGCTGAGTATCGTCAAAATAGCCGTAATAACCAGAACCGCAAAAACCACCGGCCAATCTTTGCCATATATGGATTGAAGCAACAAATGCCCCATGCCCGGTATATTAAAAATCAACTCGATGGCAACAGAACCCCCAATTAAAGCCGGTAAGATATTGCCAAAAAGAGTGACTATCGGGAAGATGGCATTTTTTACGCCATGTCTCCAAATGACTTGCCGTAGAGGGATGCCTTTTAAGATGGCTGTTTTGATGTAGGGCTTTTTCATTTCTGCCGCAAGGCTACGCCGCATTTGTAAGGCCAACGTCGCAATTAAAGGTATGGCTAGGCTCATCACGGGTAAAAATAGATGACTCATCCGGATAAATACCCGTTGAAATAGAGTAGCTCCTTGCGGAAAGTGCCCCAATCCATTGGACGGAAACAGGTTTGTCCAAGCTCCATAATCATTGGTTGTAAAGAATATCACCAACAAGGATGCCAACCAAAATGATGGAATAGCCAGCCACGCATACATCTTTGTCCGAGCTAATTTGGAATACCATTTTTGTGGGTGGATGGCCATCAGTATCCCCGATAGAATCCCAAAGATGAGTCCTACCACCAAAGTTGTGAGATTGAGCCATAGTGTATTGGGGAGTGTTGCCCATATTTTAGTCATGACCGGTTTTTTATCTATGACCGATAGGCCGAAATTTCCACGCAAGACCCCACTTACCCAATGATGATACTGGTTGTCGAAGCCGTACCAAACCCATTTTGGGATGAGCATCCGGAGTCGATGGGTCTGTTGCATTTGCTGAAATAAAGCGTCTATTTTGTCGATATTAGCGAGTGCCTTGGGGTAGGCGTCTTGATCTTTTTTTAGGGAAGAAAGCAAGGCTGAAATGGTCGTATTGTCTATCGCCAAGCTGAGCCTATTGACACGCTCGATGGTAGCAGAATAGTTGGCCGGCTTTTGGGGGATTTGCAGCAATGCAGTACGCATCTTGGCAATCTCCTGCGTAAACGAAACAATCTTAGACCAATCATCATATTTTCTCAGAAGTCGAGTGACATGTTTCCGGTTGCTTAAAGGCTGAATTTTATAGAGGGTGTCCGGATAATTTTGGGGAATAATGGCAAAATAAAATGGGGGACAGTCATAGTGATATTCGGCAGCAGCACGAGCATATTCTTCTAGCCGGAGTTTTTCATCGTCCGGATTGGTCTCTTCATCAAATACGCTTATGCCAATAATAGATTCGACCGGATCGCCGGGGGCCAGCCGGCTCAATCCAAAAGTAATCAAGGAGACGAGCACCAATGTGGGTACAAAATATAAGAGCCGCCTTAAGAGATAGCGTTTCATTTGCCGATTATTTTTTTAAGCGAAACCCACCTTCAAAATACCCGGGACGAACAGAAGAAACCACCGGCTCCCACCGTTTATGTACTACTAACGTTTTGGTTGGAGAAAAAAGAAAAATAACCGGTTGGTCTTCGTAAATATTCTCCTGAAACTGTCGATATAGCTCTTTTTTCTTTGCGGTTGTATGAGCTTCCTGTAAGGCTGTAATGACGGAGTCCGTACGACTAGAGCTGTATCCTGTAAAATTACGCCCGTTTTTGCCGGCATTATCTGAATGCCAACTGCCATAGGGCATGTAATCTGCCGGCGAAGTAACGAAACGCACCAAAGCCATATCGTAATCGTGACTCCGCAAACCACCTATTATTTGCTTGAGTGAAGCTCCTTGTATGACAATTTTTATCCCTATTTTGGCTGCGGCTTCCTTGATAACAGGAGAGACCACTTGTCCGACACCGGTAGAATTGGCACTCAATAGTTTAAGTATTAAAGGTGTTTTTTTCCCATGGATTGTTTTGTCTAAGATGCCGTCATGGTCGCTATCTGTCCACCCCTCTTCTTGGAGTCGTTTTTTGGCTTGCGCAATGTCTTGTTTGATAGGCTTTAAATCGTGGTCATAGTAAGGAGAGTTGGGGCTGAGTAATCCGACCACTTTTGTGCCCAGTCCTGCAGTTGCGACTTGGTTAATTTGGTCTAAGCTAATACATTGAGCAAGGGCCTTTCTGACCGGCTTGGTCAATTTTGGGGAGCGGTTATTTAGCAGGATTAAGTAATATCCCGGCGAACTTGGAGTGAAAAAATTATACTTTTCGGCGATTGTCGGATTTGATTTTAGCTTAACAAATTGTTCTTCTCGCATATCTGCGACCAAGTCTAATTGCTCATTTTTAAGCATTAAGGAGGTTGCTACTTCATCAGGCACTATCTTGTAAATCAGGGTATCGGGATTTCCGGTAATATAGACTGATTTTTGGGGGAGTTTGTCCGCCCAAAAATTTTCTTTCTTGACGAGTATCAGTTGTTCATTGGCATCCCATCGAGCCAAGCGGTAAGGGCCGGCACCAACAATTTCTTTGGGGGCTCGGATATATTTCTCGCTATTAAAGTCTTTTGCAAATTCTAAAATAGCAGGATGCTTCTTTTTTAACTGCTCAAAATCTTTGACAAAGTCACTTAGTACAAATGAATCCAGCAAATGCTTGGGATCATAGTGATAGGCCGGCAATAGGGCAAATCCACCTAAATAAGCCGTAACATTAATAATTTCCTTCTGTAATACGACAATAAAAGATTTATTATCTTTAGGGGCGGGCAACACATCCCTGATGATTGGTGAATAAGTCCTTATCAAACTATTATCTTTAATCCCTTTGTTTAAGGCTACCTTTAGGGAAAAAATGTAGTCTTTGGCAGTGATATCCGAACCATTGGGCCATTTTGCCGCATCCAAAAAGCGAAAACGATAAGCCGGTGCACCTGCATAAATGCCGGTATCAATAGTCACCTTTTCCGGAAGTGAATCAATTAAAACCGGAGCTAATTTTTCGCTTTCCGGGTCAAAGTTTACCAATGATGGGAATATCCATTTTTGTATATAAGATAACTTGTTGGACGTAACCGGATTAAACCCTTCAACACTCCCCTTTATTCTAACGGTTAATGTATTGGACGTCTGGGATGCTTCTTCCGGTTTACAAGCCGCAAAAGACAATAATAGTATTAGCCACCAAAGGGCTGAAGAAGGATGGTTCATGCGTAATCCTATTTTGCACGCTAAGTTAAGGGTTATATCCTAAACTTGGTAACAGATGAAATGTTGTGTGGGTGTGATTGGGTCTAGTGCTTAGGTCTAGCCTTTGCTCTGTCGGCTTTGATCCAGTTTTATCATTACACTAATCATCAAAGAAAACATGATTAAAGAAGTTCCACCATAACTCACCATCGGCAACGGGATACCAATTATGGGAAACAATCCCATGGTCATCCCAATATTAATCAAAAAGTGAAAGAATAGTATTCCCGCAAGGGCATACCCATAATTTCTGGCAAAAGACAATCTTTGCCTTTCGGCCAAATAGGTCAGTCGCAAAACCAATGCTAAAAAAATCAATATGGTTATCGTTACCCCAATAAAGCCTTGTTCTTCTCCAATCGTACAAAAAATAAAATCAGTACTTTGTTCCGGAACATAATTTAACTGTGTCAATTCACCTTTCAAAAAGCCGCGCCCGGTCAACCCTCCTGAACCAATCGCCATTTTGGATTGGAGCACAT
Organism: Saprospiraceae bacterium; assembly: GCA_027009605.1. Classification (GTDB taxonomy): domain Bacteria; phylum Bacteroidota; class Bacteroidia; order Chitinophagales; family Saprospiraceae; genus HyVt-613. Next base: position 2,658 of record JALVCY010000518.1, on the reverse strand, counting down.
TGTAAAGTGAGCCGCGGGGATCACATTTAGATGGGTTGAGCCACACATTAATTCGTTCTTGTTGGTGCGGTTCCAATACGTCATCATAAAAAAATCGTGCACCATAAACTACGCCGACAGCAATTAACAATGCTGAAAAATGGAAAACCAACTTTTTTACATCCCCATTTTTGAAGTACATCAAAACTCTTCTAATCGTTAGTCCGGCCAAGGGTATAATGGCCCAAACTTGCTCTTTAAAATAAAATCCAAAAGCTAAAGCGCCCAAGACGAGTACGTATTCCATTACTTTTCGCTTATCCTTTGCACTTACCGCAAAGACCAAACCCGCCGCCAACAGCACCAACAATATATCAAAACTAGGATAAATCAAACTCAAGATAAACAAGGCCACCAACACAAAACCCACCACATAAATGGAACCCGACAGACCCTTGCGGTAAAAAAGAATAAAAAAGGAAGTAAAAACCAAAGCAGAGCCTGCATCCGGTTGCAGCATAATCAGTAAGATTGGTAGCAATAAAACCCCGAAAGCTATGAGCCGTGTTTTAGGATTATTCATATCATCCGACGGGCCACTCAGCACAGAAGACATCGCAAGTGCCGTCCCAAACTTTGCAAACTCCGAAGGCTGAAACGAGAATCCGCCAAAGGTGTACCAAGAAGTGGCGCCCTTGATGTTTGAGCCAAAGAATATCACCCCAATTAATAACAAGATTCCTATAGCATAAAAGACAAAAGCCAAACCACTCCATATTCGTGGGTCTAGCACTTGAACCAAGAAAAAAAGAATAAGCGCACTCCCCACCCACATCGTCTCCTTACCCAATCCTTTTGTCAAATCAAACATGGAAGCCGCCTGATTAGGGTCATAAGTAACCGCATAATACATAATCCATCCCAGCAAAATAAGAGAGATAAACAACGAAGTAGTGATGATATCTAGCTTTCCAAGTCTTGGATTAGCCATTGATGGGGGGCTTAATTAGTTAATTAATTCTTGGATTTTGATATTCTTGTCATAAGCCGGGAAGGCCGAACGATAATATCTTTTGATTTCTTCTCTTGCGGCAATCGCTTCTAACTTCGTTAAAAAAGCGCCTGCACGAAGCTTATAGTACGGCTTTTCTTGTACCCATTCACAAGGGTATTGGGGGAAACGCCCATTAAAAGTAGCATACGCTGATTCTACTTTCCGGCGATCTGTTGAAGCAAACACTTGTATTCTCCACCCTGCCACAGTTGGATTAGCTTGATTGATGGCGACATACTTCTTCATCATCCGTTCGATTAAAAAATCTTCGGAGATGTTTATTTGACCCGTAGCCGAAAAGGCAACGACCCCAAAAAGAAATAGAAAAATTAATTTTTTTATCACACTTTAGCTTTTGCCGCTTCAACAATTTTTACGCAAGATGAACTACCAATACGGGTAGCACCGGCCTTCACAACAGCTTCCGCAGTCTCTAAGTCCCGAATCCCCCCGGACGCCTTAATGGCGATGTCATCCGGTAGCATTTTGCGAATCTTAGCGACCATCTCCGGAGTGGTATCTACTCCGGTATAACCGGAAGAAGTCTTGAATATATTAACTGAATATTTGGTCACGATGTTGCATACCTTCTTCAACTCATCATCGGTTAAAAAGCCTACTTCTGTGATTAATTTGATGACTTTACCCTTTAAATGGGTAATCATCGTCACACTTTCCACATCGCTTTCTACATAGCTCCAATTGCCGGCTTTTATCGCTGCCACATTGATTACCACATCCAATTCATCCGCCCCATCATTAATAGCGCGCTTAATTTCTTCTACTTTGGCCGCAGTAGTCGAATACCCCATTGGGAATCCAATAACGGTGACCAATTTGATATTCGAGTTTTCTCCTAAATGCCCCTTGGCTTCCTTTACGTAGTATGGAGGAATGCAAATTCCCTTAAATTCGTTTGTCTTTGCTTCTTCGCAAATCTCGCTAATTTTTTCGGAAGTAGTATCCGCTTTGAGCCAAGTATGCTCTAGATATTCGTTGATTTTCATTCGTTTTTGTTATTGGGGGATTAATGTTTTGATAGTGTGTTGGGGCTAAAAAAAATAGATTTTCTAGCGACGGACAAAGTTAAGGCTTTTTAGGCTTATTTTTTCACTTTTTGGACAAAAGACTGGTATAAATTAACAAATTATTATACTTTCCGCTACTTTGTTCTATCGTAATTAGCTAATTCCCTAGGCTTTATACATTCTGTTCATTTGTTATCTCTATTGGGCGCAGTCGGAGTTTGTCCCCATTAGACACTTTTCGATAATTTGTAATAGGCGCAAGTTTCCGGAAAAACATATAAACTTAGACTCCTGGTTTTTATTTAGTTTTTTTCCACCCCCAAATTTGCTTTAAGTTCCGGAAGTAACCGGGCTACCGGGGGGCAAATTTGACCCCGCCAGCGGGGGACATGCGGGACATACATACACGACATACATACACGACAGGCATAGTCTAGTTATGAATTTGTTTTGATAAATTTATAACTAAATGGTTATCAGTGGCTTATAATATCTAATTGAACCGTAACAAAACTTCAGAAAATCTAGTACCACCACCAAATATTCAATAATCTTCTAATTGAATATTGCAGTTGTAAGTCGTGTATTTCCCCCTTT
>JALVCY010000517.1 GCA_027009605.1 Saprospiraceae bacterium | reverse complement strand
AGTCATGACCTTATTGAAGGGGACACCGACTTCTGCGGCGATGGTGATGGTGGCGTCTTTTTTGTTGGTTTGAGCGTTGAGAGCGGTTTTGACCTTTCGGGAAATTTGGGATTTTTTAACCTTTTGGCCATTAAATTCCCAAGTATTATTTTTTTTGATGCCGATGGTAATGTTTACCGGAGCTACCGTTTTGGACTCACTTTCCGGAAGGTTGTATTGATCCATTTTTACGACAGTAGAAGTCAACATAAAGAAGATTAACAGCAGGAAGATGATGTCCGTCAAAGAGGACATACTAAACTCCGGAGATATTTTAGCTCGTTTTTTTAGTGCCATGGGGCGTTAATTTACGAAGGCTCTTGTAACAAATCCATGAAATCAGTAGTGGAGCGTTCCATTTTAAAAACGGCTTTATCGACCAGCGCAACGAGATAGTTGTATCCGGCAAGGGCAAAAATACCGACGACTAGCCCAAAAGCCGTCGTAATCAACGCCTGATAGATACCGCCGGCTAATTGACCGGGGCCTACATTTTCGGCTGTGGCCATCGCATAAAAAGCCATAATCATACCGGTCACCGTACCAAAGAACCCGACCATCGGCGCAATACCGGCAATACTGGCGAGGGTAGAAAGGTTTTTCTCCAATTTGAAAAGCTCTAAGTTACCCACGTTTTCGATGGCGGCATCGATATCACGAAGGGGCTTGCCTATGCGCATCAACCCTTTTTCGACCATTCGGGCAACCGGAGAGTCTTGTGTTTTACACAGAGCAATTGCTGCTTGAATATTACCGGATTGGACATTCATGCGGATATTGTTCATAAAGTTTTCGTCCACTTGGGTGGCTCGTTTGATGGTGGCAAATCGCTCAAAAAAGATATAAGCCGCAATAAAGGACATGGCCAAAATCGCTACCACGATGATGATACTCAAAATACCACCGGAAGAGATGATACTCCATAAACTTTGGCTACCTTGCTTCATAGCCACATCTTGCAAAAACAGAGGATTAAAATTCATAGTTTTGTAGGTTCGTTTTGGTTAGGAACGGGGGAGGTATTTCCCGATTCCCGGTTCATTTTGACTCAAAATGGAAAATATGAAGTCATAACGTCATTTTTTCCTTGGATATTAGCCTTTCGGCAAAAATACTTCTGTAATTTCGCCTTTCGGAAAAGCAAGGGCAAATATAAGCATTTTTTAATAATTGCATACCTTTCTCCTTGATTTTCAGGCAAAAAGGAAATTTTTATGGATTCATTAGTTGTTTTTTCTCAAGTTCGGGATTTTTTAAATTCCAAGGGAGTGACTTTCGTGGCGGTCTCTAAGACCCAATCTCACCAAGCCATCTTGGACAGATATGCGCTGGGCCAACGTATTTTTGGGGAAAACCGAGTCCAAGAATTACTCGAGAAACAGGCCGCCCTGCCCAAAGATATTCTATGGCATCAAATCGGCCATCTCCAAACCAATAAGGTCAAGTTTATCGCTCCCTTTGTGTCGCTCATCCACTCGGGAGACCGCCTAAAACTCCTTCACAAAATCAATGATGAAGCCCAAAAAGTGAATCGAGTCATCGACGTACTCCTACAGGCCAAAGTCGCCCAAGAAGAGACCAAACACGGGTTTTCTCCCCAAGATTTGCAGTCCGAAGCGCTCCTTTCGGAAATAGCGGGCTTGCCCCATATCCGGATTCGTGGTTTGATGGGGATGGCTTCTTTTGTGGCAGATAGGGGGCAAGTACGGCGGGAGATGCAGACCTTGCGGCAACTGTTTGAGCGATTGCGGGGGACGGGTTTGTTTGGGGAGGATTTCTCGGTATTGTCTATGGGGATGTCGGGAGATTATAAGATTGCGGTGGAAGAGGGGAGTACGATGGTTCGGATTGGGAGTCTTGTTTTTTGATTGGATTTTTGGTCTTTGGTCTTTTGGGCGCGCCTTTGGCGCTTTTGGTCTTTGGCTTCGGTGGTGGTTGGCTTTTGACTTCTGCATTCGATATTCTGGTAGTTGAGAGAGTTGAAGAAGTTGAGAAAGTTGAGACGTTCGCCTTCGGCTCTCTAGGTTGAGAACTCGTCCTACGGACTTCGTGGTTGAGAGCTTCGCAGGTTGAGACGATTTGGGTTTTTGTTTTGGATTTCACTTTATTCTTGGATATTTGGAATTCTGTTTTTGTTTTTAGTTGAAGAAGTTGATTCGCTCGCAAG
>JALVCY010000516.1 GCA_027009605.1 Saprospiraceae bacterium | reverse complement strand
CAAGGTGCGCCAAGCGGTTGCCCAAATTTTGTCCAGATGCCGGTCATCACTCCTGAATTTTGCTTTTTCCCGCAAGGGATAACCGGTAAATACCCCATAAAAATCATCAATGACTAGTGGCTCATCCTTTGTCTCAATATCTAATTGGACAAACCTGTAAGTGCGCAAGGCAATGGGTTGATATTTTCTTTTGTCACCGCCATCGGCAATAATCATATCATAAATTCCCCTGATTTCTTTTTTATCCCAATCCTTATTACGATGTCCTTTTTCCCAGCCTTTATGCGCTACACGTTCTTTAGAATTTTTGAAGAAAAGAGCTTCGGAATAAGTAATTTTAATATTTGCATTTTTTCCTTTTGAGAAAGTTAATTCGGGGTAGCCGATGTTATGGACTTCATTGTCTATTAAAATTGAATATTTAGAATGGGGTGGGAGCGTGAGTGGATTTTTTCCCGCAAGGAAATCATTAGAAACAGACTTGCCTTCACTGCGTATCACCTTATGGAAACGGTCAATGCGATGCTCCATAAAAGGGATTTTCCTAGGCACTAAATACCACGTACTGCCAAAGAGAAAACCCCGGCCTACGGCAAATTCAACCATTGCTGCTCTCGGCTTAAGCCATTGATTATCATTGTATTGCGTCTGTTCCCAGCCCCATGGATATTGATTGGCATCCAAAATACTTCCGGGGCCGGCTGCATAATATCCACCCACCGAATCACTCACAAAAGGGATAAAATTATAACCCATATTTTGCGTCACCTTCCACTCACTGGTCTTGCTTGTATTCAAATCCGGCTCAAAACCTTTTGGCCCTTGTAAAATAAAAGCCGTCTGAAAAGTCATCTGTGCCGCATGTCGAAATTCTCCAAAATTAATCACTTCTACCGCCAAAGTATTTTTGCCAAGCTGCAAATAATTCGCAATATTAACGGTCTCATAGCGCCAATGATTGATGTCGCCCCGGGCCGGCCCGTCGCAAACAAATTGACCATTGACAAAAAAGCGGTAGCGATTGTCGGCAGAGAGATGAACGGTGAGCTCTTTAGGAATCTCCTTTAAATTAAAATTTCTACGAAAGTGGAAGACCCCAAAATCCAGCGTCGATGCCGTCGGATGTGTAATCCATTGAGCCGTCCACGCATGTTTGAGCATGGTAAAGGCCTTGCCTTGGTGATTGATTTTTACGTCCGACTCTTGCGCAAAGGCAGGAGTGAATATGGTCAGCATAGCGATTGCCGCCATGACTTTTAGCCAGAATTTCATACTTTTCCCTTTAATATTGGGCTAATATAAGACAAAATTTTGGATTTGTGCAAACGATTGTTCTATATTTTTTTGAAGTGGCAATAATTAGGTCAAAACTTTGTTGTAACTTTGTGAAAGTTTGAATAAAACAGCGAAAATGAGCAAAAAAAAGAAATTACCGCATGAATTGTTGTCAGAAGAGCAATTGAGGGAGGCCCTAAGGCAAGCAGAAAATTATGATTTTAAGAATCGCGAAGATTTTTTGGCTTTCCTTGGTCAATTTGTCGGACAAACGGTTGAAGAAATTAGATCTTTTAGTCCCCAAAAAACGCCTAAGGAGGAAGCTCGAGAATTGGCGGAAGAAGCCTACTGGGTGTCTGATGCAGAGGCTGAAAAATTAATTAAGAAAGCGTTAAGTTTGGATCCTGATAATGTGGAAGCGCATTTGTATTTGGCGGGAAACACCGCTGATTTTGTCAAAGCAATAAGCCTGTACGAGAAGACCATTGAGCTTGCGAAAAAAGAATTAGGAGAAGAATTTTTCAAGCAGTCGGAAGGTCATTTTTGGCTGATTCCGGAGACCCGGCCATATATGCGTGCCATGTCGGGAATGGCGAATTGGTGGCTCGAAAAAGGAAAATACCGGAAGGCCATAGATATTTATTTAGAAATGATACGTCTAAATCCCAATGATAATCAAGGAGTTAGATATATATTAAGTAATTTATATTTAAGAGTGGGCGATTTAGGGGCTTTTAGAAAATTTAGTAAGCATTTTGAAGACGGGGCTTCTGTCGGTTGGCTTTTTGATAATGCCTTGTACCATTTTATGCTTGGAGGAGATACCGAATTGAGCCGGGAAAAACTAAAAGAAGCCGATGCAGAAAATCCATATCTGATTGACTTCATGACAGGCCGGAAACAAATTCCGGATGATGTGGGCAGTAGTTATGTATTGGGTGATGAGTCTGAAGCGGTGCATTATTTGATGCTTGGTTATGAGACGTGGGTGGAGACTCCGGGGGCTTTGGCTTGGATTGATGATTTTCGGTTGGGGCAGGGTAAATAGGCGGTAAGTTGAACCTGCTCGCTTTTTTGTTTTGATTTAAGGATGGTTGACTTTCTGTATAAATCAGTCTAGTAGTTTTTAGATTTGGCAAAAGTGCGTTGCCAAAGCCAGCCAATTTGAGAACGAAAAATCAGCGCACAGCAGAGTATTAAGGCGCAAGCGTGATGATGCATCAGGCTCAAATTATTCTTCTATTTCGGCTAATACTTTTTCGATTTTTTCTTTTAAAATGGACATCATGCTCTCGCCAAGCTTAAAAACTTCTGTACAGCCAATGTTAGGTTCAAAATTTTTGGATTGAAAATTTATTTTGGAATGTTTTATAGCCTTTTGAATAAAAATAGGGTGACGCCTTGAATCAAATCCACCTGAAAAAGCATTATTTACGAAATCTTTCCAATAAGTACAATTATCATCTCCATTGAAAACCTGACGTTTTTTAAATTTGTGGTAATGTAACCAAACTTCAAAACAGGGATTGCTTTGAAGTACTTCCCAGTCATCTTTTTCTTTGCAGAAATTCCTTAGTTTTTCAACTTGTGGTTTTCTTGAGTCAGTATGGTCTTTATCAACATCTATAACTATCCAAACTTCATCATTTTTTTGAAATTTATATTTTGGCATTGGATTTTCTTTGGTCTGTATGATGCATTTTTTTGCAATATCTAGCAAACCCCGGGGAGAGTTGTCATCATGGGGATGTAGGCGGTAAACCTCAACGTTAACTCTTGAGTCCAATTCTCTAAAGTATCTGAAATACTGATATTCTCTTTTTGCGCCCTCACAAAAAATATAAATACTTTTTGCCTCTCTGTTTGGCGGCTGTCTTTCGAATAATCTGTTAGTGAGTAGCATACTCATGCCAATTTAAATCTGTCAAGTCGGCCAGAAAAGGAATAGAACCATATCTTCCATTTAAATATCCTTTTCTGATGTCAATAGTTTTATGTTCTTTAAACTCACTTAAGGAATATAAATCAGTTGAACCATTTTTGTCTTTTTCTGCAAACCAAATTTCATCCTGTCTAAATATTTTTTGGTCTAATAAATTGGATTCGTGGGTTGTAAAGATTAACTGTCCGCTGGTTTTGTCGTCCAAGGAGAATTTTTTAACTAACTCCTTGATTAAGAGAGGATGAATACTTCTTTCAATCTCATCTATGACAAATACTTTAGGAGAGAAAATCATATTTTGGAAAGCAGGAACGAAGTTAAGTAAACGAATAGTTCCATCTGATTCTTCTTCAAGATTAAATAATACAGAGCGATTATTTTTGCCCAAATGTCCAACCTTAAGTCTTTTGACCCAAATTTTATCTTCTTCCTTGACAATGGTTAATTCATCTCCTTTTCGACTCCTTAAGGCCAACATTTTCTCCGGAGAATCTTCTAACTTTTTTATCAATGTGTTTAGTTCATATTCGTTGTCTTCTCCAAAAAAATCTTTTAATTCTTTCTTTTCAGATGATAATGAAGAAATACCAATATTGAATGAGCACATCAAATCCTCGGCATATCTCTTGAAGTCAGAATCTATATCTATTCTATGTGCAAGTGCTCTTGGCTTTGAATCAGGAGTTATAATTTGGAGAGTGCTATCAAACCAGTTATAGGCCTTTTTTATTTCTTGAATAAACTTATTGTCTCTATTGGAGAGAATTTTTAGAGCTGATTTATTGGGCTTAATAAACTCCTGGATTAAAATTTCTTTTAGGATTTGGCTTTTTGCGTCTTTTTCAAATTCTTCCAGAAATTTAATTTCAGTTTTTTTGTTTCCCTTATCTGTTTTTCTTTCGAAAAGTAGTTCATCTTTTTTCTTACCAAGGCCCGACTTATATAGCTCCTCTGTAATAACCAATCCATCAAATAGCTCAATCCCATAATAGAAGGCTGTATTGTCCTGAATAAATTCGACGGCAAATAACTGATTTTTTGATGAATCTTCAGGAAGAAATTTAAATTGGCTTTTTTCTAGGCCTACCGGAATTTCCTCTTTAATAATTATTTTTTGAAGATAATATAATGCCTTTATTAGGTTAGATTTTCCGGCACCATTCGCTCCATAAATGGATGCCATTTTCAGGACTTCAAAGTCAAGAAGATTATACCGGTGAAAATTTAACGTCCCAAGTCTTGTATAGGGTATCATATTGAATTCCTTCCTTTCTCCAAAGGAGTAGATATTTTCGATGGTGAACCTTATTAGCATTTTTATTAGTTTGCGTGAGATTTTCACACAAAGTTAGGTAATTGTTTTCGTAATGTCAAGATTTATGGGCGTTTTTTAGTGTATTGAGAGATATTTTCACAAAGTATGGGGCAAGTTGGCTTAATACATCACTGTATTTGTTTAGCATTAAAGTCAAAATGGCTAATTTAGAACTTGGATTTAACAAATTGAGTGGATTTGCCGCCCTAAAACATTGGATTTTACCGGTGATTTTTATCCGATATACTATATCGGATTTTATCAGGTTTAATAATGGTATCAGAGCAAAATCCGGTGGTGTAAGATGTGACGAGCAAATCACCACCACCAACTTCCCCAAACCAACCCACAAACAGTTTGCACCCATTACCTTATTCCCTAACCACCTTAGTAACCAAATAGGTCTTTAAGTCATTGATTGTCAGGAAGTAAGCGCCTTCTTTGGGGAGTGCGTTGGCTTCGAGAAGGGTCTGATTTGTTCCTGCCGGAATGTTTTGTTTAAGGATAATTTGTCCAAGTTGATTAGAAATCGTTAGCGTGGCAGACCCGTCAAATGTGTTTTGGGGCCAGGTAATGGTAATGGCTTGGTCGCCAACAGGGTTGGGATAGATTTGGAGTTGGGCTTGGGTCTTTATATCCTTTGTGGGAACGACTTTGGTGTATAGCAAATCCAACCTTGGTCTAGCTTCGGTATCTTCATGGTTGGCAGAAGCAAACTGATAAAACCGGTAATTGGAAGCATCATCCCGATCTGAGTTGACTCTTAGAATTAAAAATTTATTAGCGTAGTCTCCGGAATTATTGATGTAATCGGAGAGCTTGGTGGACGTTGAATCTGCTGTCGCAATCGAGCCTAGGTTTTTAGTTGGAGACAAAAAGTCATCTTCTAAGGCCGTGCCTGAAGTATTTTCTCCAAATTTTCCTTGCCAATAATCGTTTCCGGAAATACTTGGATAAAACCTAATACCCAGTGCGTATAAGTCTCCATTGCCAAACGGATTGTTGACAATTCGGTTAAGATGGACAGTGAATTTGGCTTTCTTTAATTTGTATCCGCTCGGAGCTTCCGGCAGTTTGAAAGGGATGGCGGCGCAGGCATCATAAAAATTAGTATAGCCGCCAATTTGGTGATTTTTTAAATCAACCCACATAAAAGCCTTGTTGGACTTGATGAATTGGTCGGCAGGGGCGGCCGGAACGGTAATGACCAGTGAGTCATTTGGAAAATCCGGAGTGGTAAAATTAAAAATAGTTTTTTCCGAAAGATTGCCGGCGTAGTCTTCTGCTTGTAGTATTAGGTTATAATTTTGGCTAGGGCTTAGACCTAGAATTTGTGCTTTTAAAGAATCCGTTATTATTTTTCCGGAAGGGGGAATTTGGATGTGATACCTTTTAATAATATAATTATCTGTCGAAGGCAACCACGAAATAGATACCGATGTAGGTTGAATATCCAAGGTTTGAATACCGGTCACGGCACTGGGCTTTTCAAAGTCGTAAGGTCTGTCGCCAAATTCATAAGCCCCAATATCAGGAATGGAATCCAATCGAATTCTGTGGCTATTGTCAAGGGTGGAAGCATCTGTAAACGTGCCCGCATTGATAGGGGCAGAACCGGGTTTTAGATGAAAATTCCAGTGGGCATAGTTCACAAAATAATCATCATTATTGGCGATTAAGTTATGGTCAAAACTTCCCGGGTCCCCGTCTTGGTAATTGAAAGCCATCAAATTATTCCTATTTAAATTGCCAAAGCTACCGCCCCCGTTTTTATGTGACCCAATCCAAATCCATGGTGGGTTGCCATAAGAAAAAAGGTGTAAAGGGTTGTTAATCACTGTGTTATTGGTCACTCTGCAATTTTTTGCACCAAGCAAAGTGATGCCATGCGGATGATCTGTCAGCACTAAATTATCTTCCACAATCCATCGTTCCGAATATCCGTCAAAGTTCACTAAGCCCTGAAGGATAGAAGTCTTAAGGGGTAAGCTAGGGTCGGTGTGACTAAAAATTTGATTGCCTTTGAGTACCACATTTTTGATGGGTGCACCAAAAGTCCAGCTCTGAAATCCGTCATCGTGATTGCCGGTTGCGTAGTCATCTACCAGCGCATTTTGGATGCGATTATACAGGAATTGGCAATCGGAAGCGATGCCCCGGAATCCATCTCCACCAAAATTATTTAGCAAATTATAGGAGACTTCGTTGTTTGGACTGTCCACTGTCAGACCAAAATAGACATTGTAAATATAATTGTTTCGGAAGATGTCGTTTTTGCCGCTAATGAGTACACCGTCACCGGCATGATCATACCAATCTTGATTGGTCGGCCAATTCATGACATCGGATGTGCCATAGATTTCACAATTTTCAATTGTAATATTAGAGCAGTTAGGTTGTATTCTTAAATAATTGCCTTTGAAAGAAGTACTATCTGCTTCCGGAGAGATCTTGATTCCGGAGAGTACCCAGTTTTTGGCTAAGTAAAAATTCAACTTTTCGAACATGGGCGTTTCTCCTTTTTCTGCCACAATATAGGTAGTCGCTGTTTGTAGCTTATTGATAACCGGTTGTCCGTGATTACCGCTTCTTAGGAAGATGATGGAGTTGCTTGGAATTGTTTTTCCGGAAGAAAATACTTCGGACAGAGTTTTCCAAGGTTGGTCTGCAGAACCCGGATTATTATTATTTCCATTGATGGGGTCAACATAATATTTATAGGCAACAGGAATGGACGGGACTTCCACTAAAAACGTAGTCCGTGACGTATCTGCACCACTCACTGCCTGCAACGAAACGATGTAGCGGCCAATATCCGAACTATCCGGCTCAAAAGTAAAAGTGCCAAAACCTTTGCCATGGTCTTGGAAGCTGCCAAAGTTGGGCAAGTCAATCGCTGATAAATGAATGCTTGGCAAATCATGATTCACTGCCGATAAAGAAGTCATAATCTTTGCCCCGGGAAAGACCCGCTGTGGCCCGATGGGGGAGATAGGAAAAGTCTCTTGTGCTTCCGCAAAGAACGAAAGAAATAAAAAAGTAAAGAGTAAAAAGTAAGATTTCATCTTTGTCGATTTTTAGTACTCATTGAAAAATCCAATGGGTATAATTTGGGAAAGTTTTGTCGGGTATAGAGTCTATAATCGTATTATCTTTGATGACCGCAGTGGAATCATCTATTTTTAATACGCTTACTAAGTTGTTGATTATCTGATTGTTATGGCTTTTTCTTCCGTCTTTGTGGTCGTGAATCATAATCCAAGGTGCAGACTCAAAATCATATTTGTTGAACGGGTTAGGAATGATTTTGTTGTTTTGGATTTGGCAATTTTGCGCCCCGAATAAGGCGATACCATGTGGATGCTCGACGATGACCAGATTGTTTTGGATTTTCCAATTTTCTTCAAAACCATCAAAGCAGGCGATGCCTTGTACATTTTTGGATTGAAGATGGATGGATGTATCCGTGCAATTGATGGCAATATTGTCGGAGATAAAAATATTTTTAATCGGCCGATCAAAGGTCCAGGATTGAAACAAGTCATCATGATTGCCATCCTTGTCGTAATAATCATCAACGAGGGCATCCGCCAAGTAGTTTTCTAAGAAAAAATTGCTATCTCCTGTATTCCGAATGGCATCTCCGGCGAAGCGAATGATAATATTATTGGTGACCAAATTATTGTTGCCTTTGGTTTCGATACCGTGATGAATATTACGAATTAAATTGTGTTGGAAAATACAGGCTTTGCCTTCGGAGTAGATTCCGTTGGATGCCTTGGTTTTCCAGTCTTGAGCTTCCCATTGCTCTGTTTTGTCGGCAGCTTGGATTAGGCAGTTTCTGATGGTGATGCGTGATGATGTAGAATCTATTTTTACATAGTAGCTGTTTTTGCCTTTTGGGTTTTCGGAAGCGATGGTCAGAGCTTGAAGTGTACACCTTTCAGAATGAGTGATTTGGATGCTTGGGAACACCGGGCTTTCTTCTATCTTTGGGATAATCGTTAAGTCTTGAAAATTATCTAAATGTAGGGTAGGGTAGTGGCCTGACATTAAAAATATTGTGGCCGGCCTGATGTTTTCTTTCGCTATTCGTTTTAATACTTTTTCCAGGCTTTGAATGG
>JALVCY010000515.1 GCA_027009605.1 Saprospiraceae bacterium | reverse complement strand
TGACACCGTAGATATAGGCGTGGACGAGTATCCAACTCCTTTGCCTGTCGAATATTTATCTCCTTTTCACGGGCGAGCGATGGCGGATGGTATCCAATTGGATTGGGTCACTTCGACAGAAATAAATGCCGCTCATTTTGTCATTCAGCGGCTTACGCCAAAAAACAAATGGGAAGACATTGCCGAAACCCCGGCCGGAAAATTTCAGTACCAAGTCCTGGATTCCAATCCAAGACCCGGCATCAATATTTATCGCTTAAAGCAGGTAGATTGGGATCAACGTTTTAGCCTTTCCGATATGGTGAGTGTGGTTTGGGAAGTGCCGGCGGCTATTTCTTTATTTCCCAATCCGACTTCGGGAGTCGTTCGCTTTAGTGACGGGCTTCCCCACACAGTAATGGTAAAAAACCTTCTTGGACAGGTCATTCTCCTTGCGGAAAATGCGAAGCAAATAGAAATTAGTCAAAAAGGGGTGTATTGGGTCTTAGTCATGGATGGTGGGCGAATGTCCGGTTATCGGTTGGTGGTGGAGTGACCGCTTATGATACCATTCGTTGCTGTTTTTGTCTGAATCAGAATTTTCTGAATTTCTTGATTTTTAGGATTTATACTTTGAATTTGCCTTGACTTTGTGACAAGAATTGCTGGAATTTACCTTGACTTTGTGACAAAATCCATTCTATTTGCCTTGGCTTTATGATGTAAGACGGCCCAACCAAGTAACAACACTTCCTTCAAATTAATGAACTTGCCCTATTATTTGGGGAGTAAATTATTTAAGGGCTTCCGCCAAATACCAGATATTTTTAATTAAGCCCCATTATTCTTTCGCTTTTGCAAGCAGTTCAACTGTCCGTTTCCGAACACCAAGTGTCCCAAAACAACACACAAAACAACATTAACCCATTACATACACCCTTGATTAACAACACTTTAAACTCTTGGCACGCTTATTACGACTACAAAACACAAAAGCAGCCAAAATGGATAGAGCATTATCAAGCAAGGAAAAATACAGTAAGCAGTTTGTACGAATGGGCTGGGGCTTATTGGTTATTCTTGGCCTAGGTCTAATTTACTACATCGCCGGTCAAGTACTCACGACTAAGGCTCATCCGGATGATTTTATCCTAGCTACGGTAGAAATTGGCGACATAGAAAGCAGCTTTAATGCACAAGGCCAAATAATTCCGGAAAGGGAAGTCAGCATCAATGCCCCCATCACGACCGAAATTCAAAAGGTCTTTCAATCCATCGGCGACAAAGTAAAAACAGGAGAGCCCATCATCCAACTAAATAATGAATTCCTAAGATTAGGCTACGAATCTGAAAAAGATAATTTATTACTCAAAAAAAATAATATCGAACAGTCCTCCTTTCAATTTGACAAAAAGGTCAAAGACCTCATACACGATAGCCAAATCTTTGCCTTACGAATCCAAGAACAACAAGCGGACTTAAACAATCTAAAAGTCCTAGACAAGATGGGCGCAGGCACAAAAGAAAATATCCACAAAAAAGAAATTGCCCTAAGAATCACACAACTTGAAAAGAAGAAAATTGATGACGAACTTAATTTTCAAAAGCAATACAACCAAATTGAAAAGAAAAACCTGCAGCTCAAAGTCCGCATCAACGAAAAGGAGTTGCGAAAATTAAAAACAAAACTCCTAAACACGACCCTCTCGTCTCCCATCAACGGGGTCATCATGTGGGTCAATCAAAGCATCGGCAAACAAGTCCACGAAGGCGAAAATATCGCTCGAATTGCTGACCTGAGTTCATTCAAAATTGCTGCTAATTGTTCAGACAGATATGCTTCACAAATTGCGTTAAATACCAAAGTCCGGTTTCAAACATCCAACACCAATATTACCGGAAAAATTATTAATATTGAACCTGTCGTTCAGGACAATACCATAAAATTTGACGTACAACTGGATCACCCCAAACAGAAAAATTTACACGCCTACACGAAAGGTGAGCTTAGAGTCATCACCGGCACAGCCAAACAAACTAAACGCATCGCTCGCGGCATAGGTATTAAAGGGGGCAGGCAGCAAGAGATTTTTGTCATTCGCGGAGACCAGGCCATTAAGGTCAACGTGGAGATTGGAGCGGCCAATTCCAAATATGTAGAAATCATCAGCGACCAAATCCAAATCGGCGACCAAGTCATTGTATCGGACATGAAGGAATATCGCTATA
>JALVCY010000514.1 GCA_027009605.1 Saprospiraceae bacterium | reverse complement strand
TGACTTAGATTTTGGTTATGTCAATGCTTGGGACATCACGACTCGTCCCAAAGGGGCGCCGGATCGAGCCAAGCAACAAATCAAATATTTTCAGCGCAAAGGTGTCGTAGGAATCTCCTTCAATCTCAGGAAATAATCCAAAATCCCTACTGATAGGTCAACCATTCTGCCGCCGCCCCGTTTAAGAGACCATGCTAAACCATTAAACATGAAGGATTTACAAACTGCCGAAAGAGTATCGCACACCGACCTATCGGACAATTATGTGTATCAGCGTTCTTTGCTGGCTTATCTGAAAGCGGCCGAATTAGTGACCGGTCAAGTTTTGGAGATAGGCACAGGCAGCGGTTATGGTGTCGAGGTGCTTGCGCCCAAAGCAGAAAGTCTGTTGACGATTGATAAATTCTCTAATAATATTGATTTTTCTGTCTATAATCATGTGACCTTTCGGCAGATGAATGTGCCCCCGCTTCGAGATATTACGGACAATCAATTTGACTTTGTGGTTTCGTTTCAAGTCATCGAGCACATTGAAGATGACCATGCCTTTGTATCTGAGATACATCGAGTCCTCAAGCCCGGCGGGAAGTTTATTGTTACCACGCCCAATATCAAAATGTCCATTACCCGCAATCCTTGGCATGTGCGAGAGTACACAATTGGAGAGTTGGATAATCTCTTGCGAGAAAAATTTAGTTCAGTCGAAAAATTCGGCGTTTTCGGCAACGAAAAAATCATGAAATATTACGAAAACAATAAGAAGTCGGTCGAAAAAATTACCCGTTGGGACATTTTCAATCTTCAGTACCGCTTGCCTAGACGAATCTTGCAAATACCCTACGACATTCTTAATCGGCGTAACCGGAAAAAATTAGTCGCCCAAGACAACAGCTTGGTTGCCAGCATTACGAAGGAAGACTATTCTATTGCTCCTGCGGGAGAAGGCTGCTTTGACTTGTTTTACGTCGCTCAGAAATAAGACTTTTCCAATTTTGGAGATTTTTTTGGTGGATTGACTTCCCGGAGGTATTCGCAGATTTGTTTTTCGCTGATTTAATTCCCGCTGATTTGCGCAGATTTATTTTCCTGTAGATTTTCGTCGATTCTAACTTACTTGCTACTCACTACTTTATTTTCCCGCTGATTTCAACTTCTTCAACTAGCGAGCATCAAGCGAGCGAATCAACTTTTTCAACTTTTTCAACTTTCGCAACTCGCACAACTCACTTCTCATCACTCATTACTCACTACTCACTCACTACTCACTACTCACTCACTACTCACCACTCACTACTCATCACTCACTACTTTATTATCCCGCAGACAAGAAGATTTCGACTTTCGTTTTTTTCTTTTCAAAAACTTTTCGGTAAAACAACTAGGATTAATATAGCACAACATACTAGTTATCAAGCTATTACGATTGTCCTATTTTTACCTTAGAATGACCTTCGTAAAAGTCAAGCATCCTATTTCTTTTCTTTATTTAACTTAGGCAAGCCATGGACTTGTTTTGTTGCACACACGATAAGGACAAACTAATGACGAGTAAATTATGAAAAAGATTATACAGAGCATCCTATTTTTAGTCAGCTTAGCCCTAGCAGCTCAAGCCCAAGAATTGCCTAAACCCACAAAGTACAAAATAGGGCTAACCTACGTCGGCAATTACAATGAATTTAGACTAGGCATCCAACCTATCAAGCCCCAAAAAAGCATACTCACCAAATCGGAAATAGGTCTTAAAGTCTTCGCCCTTCGAGATAAAATCATAAGACATCGTTCTATCACCAATTACTACATTGAACATAAGAATTACAGGTTTGATTTCACATTTTGGGATATCTGGTTTGGTGGCGGTACCTACACAGAAATACCCGGTAATGTCATTTCCGGAAAAAAAACTAACCGATATGGTGGCTTCTATCCCATATTCGCCATTCCTGTCGCTCAAACCTATTGCATTAATTTCAAATACAAAGCCCGGCTTAAACCCATCATCGGACTTGGATGGTCTGCTACTCTACTCCATGGGAGAAACGTAAGTGGACAATCAAATGTCATTAAGGTCCTGGATGATACCAAACACGACGAAATTGTAAAAGTAAAAGAGATTATTCAGACAAGTGGTGTCCTAAAGTTGGTTTTCGGAATAAACCAAAACATCGGTCTAGAATACCGCATTACCCGGAAGCTTTTTGTTAGCCTTTTTGCTACAAGAAACTACTCTATTAACCCCACCGGCTCTAGTATCGATCATGCAAGCCTGACTACATTTTCATATCTTTACAATATGAGTGTGAGCAAGCAACTATAGAACAAAATGAGTAGTTCTCAAAAGTAAGCCCCCAAATCTTTCAATACCGCAACTTAGCCAAACCCACAATAGACCGTACTTCTTTCAAGGTCTTCTGTGCTCTTTTACGAATCTCCCAAGAAGAAGCTGTAATCATTTCTTTAGTTGCTTTTCGGTTGCCCAAAATCTCTTGGTAGCGTTCTCGTATAGGATTCAAGACACCCACTAAGGCATCCGCTACAGCCGGTTTTAAATCTCCATAGCGCAAAGAGCCCTTTTTGTAGTCCAACATCAAGGCATCATAAGCTTCGGTGGCCTGACAGGCTTTGAGTATTTCAAAAAGATTTTTTACACCGGGACTCATCGCCCCATCCGGCGTATCTCCGGCATCGGTCACGGCACTCCGGATTTGCTTGCGTATTCTGGCTTCTTCTCCAAATACATTGATGTAATGCTTTTCGCCTAGACTCTTGGACATTTTTTTGGTCGGCTCGGCAGTGGACATGATTTTTGGCGTAGCCGTAAACAAGGGCTTCGGATGAGCAAAATATTCTTGCCCAAATTGATGATTAAAACGCTGGGCTATATTTCGCGAAAGCTCCAGATGCTGCTCCTGATCCTTCCCAACCGGCACATAATCAGCACGATACATCAAAATATCTGCCGCCTGCAACACCGGGTACATAAATAATCCGGCCGAAATAAAAGCATTTTTATCCTTGCCGGCAATTTGATCGGACTTGTCCTTAAACTGAGTCATCCGCGTCATCTCCCCATAAGAAGTCACACAGCTCAAAATCCAGGACAACTCCGCATGCTCCGGTATCAAAGACTGAATAAATAAATTTTCAGGCTTGACCCCGGTGGCCAACAACTGAAAAACCATCTTCCAGGTATTCTCACGAAGTTTTTCCGCTTGGTAAGGAGCGGTCATAGAATGATAATCTACTACGCCATAAGTACAATTGTATTCGTCTTGGAGTCGCACCCAATTTTGGATAGCTCCAAAGTAATTTCCTATGTGCAAATCCCCCGTAGGCTGTACTGCTGAAAGAACGTTTTTCATATTTTTATTTTTTCGTAACTAGCTTTCCAAAAGTTTGAAACTTTTGGAAAGTATATATAATAATTATTTCAAACCAACAATGACTGAAATCTCAATATTCACATTTAGCGGAAGCTTCGCCACTTCGACTAACTCACGAGCCGGCGGAGTATCTCCTTTAAAAAACCGGGCATAGACAGAGTTGATTTGAGCATATTGCCCCATGTCTTTGACAAAAACGGATACTTTTAAGACATCATCGAAAGTAGCGCCCATTTCCGTAAGGATGGCTCCCACATTTTGGAGTACTTGCGTCGTCTCTTTTTCGATGGTGTCATTGACTAATTCTTTGGTTTCCGGATTGATGGCGACTTGCCCGGAGACAAAGCCTATGTTGCCGAAGGAAATCGCTTGGCTATAAGGGCCGACGGGTAGCGGAGCGTTTGATGTATTGATTACTTTCTTCATGTTTGGATAGGTTAGGTGGTAAAGAAAATTGGAGCGAAAGCAAGGAGTGTCTTACAAGCAAAAAAAGCCCCAAAGTCAACAAAGACTCGGAGCTAATTTATTTTTTTCGCAAGAAAATCCAACGGTGAATCTCCCTATTCTTCGTCTCCTTTAATGACTATTTGACCTTTATAATACAGGTCACTGCCCACCCAATAAGAGTGGTGATAAAGGTGCTTTTCGCCGGTCGTAGGACAAGTCGCTACTTGCGGAGCAGAAGCTTTGTAGTGGGTTCTTCTTTTGCGTTTGCGTTGCTTAGAAATCCTTGATTTAGGATGTGCCATAACTCAATATTTAATGCAGCCTATTCGGCTTCAAGTTTAACCTTATTCAGGTTTTAATTTTTTCAATGCTGACCAAATGTCATTCTCAGGTTCGGATTCTTCAGTTTCTTTCTCTTGCGAGGAAAGATAGGCGGCAATTTTAGCATCACAAGGCTCCGTGTCTATACATTTTTTCACAATCGGTAAAGCCACCGAAATAGCTTCATGCATAAAAGGAGCAACATCAAAAACCGGCGTGCCCGGATGAATAAAAATGACATCGCCTTCCACGCGCTCATTTTCATCAAATTTGACCACCAACATGGCTTCTCCCTTTGCCGGAAGGTCAATATCTGTCAAACACCGGTCACAAGTCGTCTTTTCGATACCTTCAAAGGTCAAATCCATATACAACAGGGTAGATTGCTTATCCACCACCAAGTGTACATCAAAATCACCATTCACTAAAGAATTATCAAACTGTTTAAAGAACTTTTGATCCAACTTAAAATCGAACTCATGAAGACCCATACCAAGCCCCTGTATGGGTAAAATATGCTCGACACGGGTGCTCATCATCATTCCGGATTTTAAGGGAGTGCAAAGATAAGAATGTTTTTGGTGTTATTCAAGTTTTTGAAAACTAAAATAATCTACCAAACCGTGGTTCTTTATTCATCTAAGACCATCCAAACTATCAAAATTAGAAAAGAGCCATTCTCCGGTCGGAGAATGGCTCTTTTTCCATAGGAACAAGGTGCTACAACAAACCTTCCTTCTTCAAATACTCAGAAACCACCCGATCAAAAATATCCTTGATATAAGCCTTTTCGGACTTAGCGATGCTTTTGATTTTGGCCAGTTTTTCCTTGTCTATAATAAAGGTAACCCGCTTTTTCTCGGGAGCCACTTGTTGCACTATGCGTTTACTCCCTTTCAATGTCCCCTTAATCAGCAAATCAATACCGGCTAGGCGGGCATCTTTAGGTTTCGTGGCAGTATCTTCCACCGCTTTGGGCTCTTCAAATAGAATGTCCAAATTGGTTGAAAAAGACTTACGGGTGGATTTTTTAGGCGCTTTTTTGGTAGCCGCCACTTCTCTCTTCTTTTTCGTAAGAAGAGATGGTTTTTTCTCAATTTTAGTTCCCAACAATGGACTATCATCTTTGAAAGTATCTTCGTAGTTATCTTCAAAGATTAAATCCAAGCTTTGGAACATACGTTTTTTAGTCACAATTGGCGATTTAGTTTCAATGAAAGATTACTTATACTTTTTCTGTGCGGGCTTCTTTAGCTGCGACTTTTTCTGCGGGCTGCTCCACTCTACCGATAAATTCAGCGGCTAAATTCAGGTAATCCGCCGCACCATTTGATCTTTTTGCGTAAGTAAAAATATCTTGGCTTTGGGCAGGAGCTTCCGCCAAAGCTACATTTTCTCTAATCTTGACATCAAACACCAAATCTCCAAAATATTTCTCAATCGTCTCGACCACTTCCCGGTTTAAGATTCTCCGGTGATCATACATCGTCGCCACTACACCACCGATTTTTAATTTTTTATTTAGCCTAAAGCGCACTTTATCAATGACTTGCTTAATTTTTGCCAGACCTTGCAGTGCCAAAAACTCCGTTTGCAAAGGAATAATGACATACTGACTACTCGTCAAAGCATTTAGCGAAAGCAAACCTAGTGACGGGGGACAATCAATGATAATGTAGTCATACTCTTCCTGCAAAGGCTCAAATAACTCCCGCAAGATGTACTCCCGACCGGCTTCATTAATCAACTCCATCTCCGCACTGGACAAATCCAAAGTAGAAGTAATCACGTCTAAATTCTCTTTGCACTGCACCGGAGACAATTCTGCTTCTCCGCGCAAAGCTTCATAAATAGAATAACGCTGGCGGCCAATGCCTAGCGCCAAAGTCAAATTTGCCTGCGGATCCAAATCCACCAACAAAACTTTCTTTCCTAACTCCACCATACCGGCACCCAAATTGATGGCGCTAGTCGTTTTGCCCACTCCACCTTTGTGATTAAGAAAAGAAACAATAGTAGCCATAGTGTCTTATTTTTTTGGTAAAAAATACCCTTGTAAAAGGGGGATTCAAATTAATTTTCCACAAAGATAGGCAAAAAATGTGGAGAAACATGTTAATAACTTTAAAAAGAGCCCTGAAAATTTTAAAATATTGGTAGGGGCGAACACTAGGTTCGCCCCTACCGAACCCAAAATGTATGTTTTTGGTTGTAAAAACATTATTTTTTAAATATTTTTGTTTTTTATTTGACATTTAAAACAATTTGGTTTATCTTTGCCTTGAATTAAAACGAAAGGATATGAATCGCTTAGAAGTGAATAAAAGATTTATCGAAGTCTTTCACCTGTTGGAACAGAAAGGGCTCATCGTGCGCAATGACCGCTCCAAGGGCTTGTCTATGCTTGCGCTAAAAATTTATGGCAACAGACAATATGGTCACAACATCGGCAACGTCTTGAAAAAAGAACGCAATATCACCTTTGAAGCCGTGGAAAAATTTTGTAATCTTTTTGGGGTCAATGAATCCTATATCTTAAAAGGAGAAGGTCAGCCTTTCGGCGAAAATAAAAGCCGGGGCCAAATCTGCTACCTACATGATCAAGCAGCCGTGGCGGGGGACTCTATTGGTACGGCCACCCGTGACAATTCAGCAAACTCCTATTTCTCC
Source organism: Saprospiraceae bacterium (assembly GCA_027009605.1). Classification (GTDB taxonomy): domain Bacteria; phylum Bacteroidota; class Bacteroidia; order Chitinophagales; family Saprospiraceae; genus HyVt-613. The sequence continues at coordinate 1,847 of JALVCY010000514.1, read as the reverse complement.
TTACCGGACTTGACCGGCAATAATTATTTAGCCTTTCCCGTAGAAGGAAATAGTATGGAGCCCCGAATTTATTCCGGCGATTTACTCATCTGCAAACCGGTAGAGACTTGGGAAGAAGTAAAAGACAACGAAATCTACACGGTAGTCATCAATGACCGCGTATTTGTCAAATACATCAAGAAAATGTACGAAGAAGACGAATCCGGCCAAAAAGTAGTCTCCAAAATCAATTTGATTTCGGCCAACTACTTAGAACATGACCCTTTTACCGAAGATGTCACTGCTAATACCAAAATATATAAAGTCGTCAAACGGCTGCAAGACTTTAATTAGGAATAAGCCCCTAGACCCAAAAAAGCTTAGTTTTCTCATTTTTGCTGTTGTTTGCGGTCAACAGCGGTTCACGTTCGCTACTCTTTGCGGTGAGTAGTGATGGGATAGTTTTTCATTGTTTCAAAATAAAAACGTCTCAAGTATCAGCGGAGCGCTCCCGGATAAAAGTATCCGGAGAGCGCTTTTTTTTTGTATCGGCAGCTTTAGTCACCTTGTTATGATTATGAATCGTGGCGACTTCAAGTGTCGCAACGACAGCAACGATACCTAATTAGTTTAAATTGCCCGTGGCGCAAACTCGCTTTGCTCTTTGCTACATAGCCAAATAAATTTGGCTACTACCGACAAATGCGCCAAAGTAAAAAGCCAAACAAAAGGGAAAACCGTCTTAAATCGAGCAAAAAAAGTGAATTTGGTAGTTGATTTTATCATAGAATATTAAAGTTGGCTAGGCCATTAAGGGGGCGAGGTATTACGAATACGTTACAAATTCATCCATCTCTCCATACTTCTCATTCAAATAATTCCACTCATAAGCGCTAGGCAATCTAACCAAATGTGCTTTCACAGGATTATTCAAGATGTATCTAATCACCCGATACAGCATATCATTATTGCGCATGTACATATCAAAGCTTTCTCTTTCCCAAAAAGCTCCGGTCAATCCAAGCTCTTTATTCGCATATCGAGCCGATGCCCCTTTGATACGCTTCATGATTTGATCCAGATTTACGGTAGTACCGGCTGCTTCTTGGATACTGGTATCAATCAATATATGCACGTGATTACCCATGATTGAATAGGCAATCAGGTCATAAAACACGCCATCAAAACGGTGCAATTGTTCCGTGACAATCTTAGCAATTACCGGTTGCTTCAGGTACATTGGACCCGCATCTCCACTATCTAGTAAATGATCAAATTGCCCAAACAACCGTTTTCGGAGATTCAATATTTTACTATTTTTCACACTGGATTCTTCAATTTTTTCTAGCTCCCGAAGTGCGACTTCGTATTGATGTTTCATTTCTTCGAGCTGCTTTTTAGGGAGGCTACCATGCAATCTAAAGGTAACAAAAAAGACGGAACCTACATTGCGAGAATGGGGCAAACGCTGCCAATAAAAAGCTTTGGGGGGCTTAATTTTCATTTTCTCAAGTTTTGTTTTTAGTAATTATTCATTATTTCATCTAAAAAGGATGAAATAATTCAATAATATTCCGCAATATAGAAAAAATTTACAAGCTAAACAAAATGCTATATTTTTTTAACATCTAGGATATTATATTATCAACACATAGCTAATAGCGGAGCGAGTTGGCACCGTAATGGCCTGGGAACTTCAGTTCCAAGTTGTAGCCAATAGCGAAGCGAGTTGGTGCCACAATGGGCTTGGAACTTCAGTTCCAAGCCCTACAAGAGTTAAGGTATCCGGTAATCCGGCTTAGTATGCTACCGCCCGCGTCACCTTGCAACTAAAGTTGACAAGGCCATTAAGCGGCGAGGTGCTACCG
>JALVCY010000513.1 GCA_027009605.1 Saprospiraceae bacterium | reverse complement strand
ATTTTTGTGGATGTTGAAGCTACAATTTTTGAAGCGTAGCTGGGCTACGTGAAAAAATTTTAGCAAAAACAGGCGCAAAAAGGGCATTTTTTGACCAAAATAGTGGGTACCTAAACAGTTACAAAAAATAAAAGATAGGAGAAACCATTTAAAAATAGGATAAGCAACGCCTTTCATGTTCCATTCATTATGTTGTTAAAGAATGAGTTACACAATGCTTTCGCAAAGATAATGCTATAACCTTATCTTTGCAAAGGGGGCTACCATTAGTTTGTTCAAGTACGGCCAAAATTTTTGCAATTGACCTAATCATTTACCTTTCATCAACGGTGTTCGGCTCTATATATTTTCCGTTACTTTCTCTGTTCTAAGTTTTTTTTCTTTTTTATTAAAAACTCCTGTTTTAATGATTGATTTTACAAGCATATCAATTACAGAAACAGATACACTATTTCCAATTAGTTTCATCCATCTTGGTCTTGATTCCGGCAGTATAAAGTTTTTTGGGAAGCCTTGGATAGCACAAGCCTCTTCTTTAGTTATTTTTCTATAATTGTTTGAGAAATAGACTTTATCTAAAAAATCATTTTTGTAATCGTTGTGATTTTCCTTTTTTAATGTTTTTAATGTTACATAATCGTTTGTATCACTTGCTACCAGCGTAGGAAATACGTCTGATGTTGGTAAAAAAACTCTATTAACACCAAATAATCCACTACTAATTTTTGTATTTTTAAAATCGTATCTAGTTTCCGAACACTCAATGATATTTTTTTCTTTTAAGGATTCTAAAGTGGTTTTTATTGATATTTTTTTTAGTTTTAAAGGCCGGTGAGTTTTTAGATCGTCAATAAATAGATTGGCATTAGATTGTTTTGAAATAATCTCTAATTCGTTTTCGGTTAATTCAGATTCTTCAAAATCATTTATTCTAAATTGATACTCCTCTTCTTTTAAAATGCCCAATTTCACTAATTCTGACAATTCTTTTTTAGTTATTGAAGCATCTAGCGATTTAAAATGTTTTAAGGAAAGCGGATTGCCGTCTAATTTCCCAAATTGACTTTTCCGTCTATTTCTTAATAGGAGTAAGCAAATTTCTTTCTGTCTTTCTGTTGTTTCTAAAATATCCCAAGAATGGATAGTCGTATGTCCATTTCGCAAATCGTTAAATAAAAAGTAATCGTTAAAGCCATTTTTACTTGAAAGACTCATTTGTTTAGTCAAAACCGGATTGCCAAATAAATCTTTTTGAACGATATTATTTTCTTTTGTTTTAGGCAATTCAACACCCAAAATATCTGCGAGTTTTACTTTGTTTTCAAATGGTTTGGGTAATCTAAACTTATCCAAATGCTTTTTTTCTTTAAAACCAACAATATAAACACGAATTCTATTTTGAGGAACGCCATAGTCAAATGAATTGATAACAAAATACTTTGCAAAATATCCTGCTTGTTTAATTCTGTCTAAAATATATGAAAATGATTCTTTGTTCCTTGGGTCAACTAAACCTTTTACGTTTTCAAAAATAAATGCTTTTGGCTGAGATTGTTTTAATAAAAAAATAGTGTCATTCCACAATTGACCTCTATCATCATCAAAACCTAAATTTTTTCCTGCAATTGACCAACTTTGACAAGGAACACCGGCGGTAAGAATATCGTGTTCCGGCAGTTCATTTATTTTTGTAATATCGCCTAAATTACTTTCAATACTTTCGTTATGATTTTCACAATAGGCATTAATAGCATCTTTGTTTATTTCACTAAAGTTGATACATTTTCCTCCATTTTTGGTTAAAGCTATATAAAAGCCTCCAATACCTGAAAATAAGTCAATAAAAGCGAACTTGTTTTTCATATCATCTACTTTTATTGAAGTTTAATGTCTTTGTATCCTTCGGGTGGTTCTATTCCTAAAAACTCTTTATAGATACGTTCTCGGTACTCCAAACCTAATTTGTTGATTTCGGTAACAAAATTTTTATATGTTCCTTTCCCGCCAATCAATTCCCAAAATTCATTACCAATTAAAACAGAGGCATCATTTTGCATATTAAACCATCTTAGAGGGAAACTCCAATTGTAATCTTCTTTTTTACCGTAGGGATTATATGCTAAAGCGAAATAAGAAAAATCAACCTTCTGCGGCTCCATTGCCATTAGTTTAAACATTTTCTCTTTACTGACTTTGGTTTGGTCACTATTTGGAAGTGGTGCTTTTATTTCAAAAGCATATTTCTTCCCTGTTTTCTTACTGTCTATAAAGATATCACAAACAACAGTTGTGGGAATGGGTTTCCCTTTGCCTTTTAAAATGTATTTTAGCTCTTCTTCCCAATTAGGCTCAACTTTATCTATTCCTTTCTTTTTGTGTTCAAGCCTGTTAAGTATCTCTTGAATTCTTTTTAATCTACCACTATTAACTTCTCCATTAATGAGATGTCCCATTGAGCAATCTCCGTGATATTCATTTGCAACAACGTGAGCCAGTTTCTCCCACACACCACCAAAAGGAGTTACAAACCGTCTTTCAAAATGTGATCCTTTAAAAATCTCATCGGGAACAAGTGCGGCATAAAGAGGTTTACTTGAATGGTGTTTTTCCTTTATAAATGGATCTGTTACCAAAACCTTATTCATAACCCTATCCATCAATTCAGAAACAACTCGTTTTATTCCTTCGCTTACTGTGTTTTCGCTCTTTTTTGTCATGTATTGGCTGCAATATTTATCTTGTGCAAAGATACAATTTTTTTTTGTCGTAGTTTTAGGTTTTAATTTTAGTTTGGCCTAGTTCAAAATAATCCGTACTTTTGTAACCAATCACACTAGGTAAGGCGGATGATGATAGGCGAGCGTCTCAACGGCATCAACCACAAAAGCAAATCCTCCCGCAATGCAGCCAAAAACAACCCACTACCGAAGCCAAAGACCAAAAGCAGCTTGCTGCGCCCAAAAGACCAAAGACCAAAAAAAATGATCCAAACCCTCATGTACTTCCCCCCAACCCTCTTCTGGTCCCTATGGAAGCAAGCCGGGCAAATCAAGATAGAAACTGCCGATAATTACCAAAAAGCCAGTTACCGAAACCGCGTACATATCGCCGGTCCGCAAGGCATCCAACCGCTGGGAATCCCCCTGTTAAAAGGCAAAAACAGCCAAAAGCCCTATCGTGAAGTCGTCATCGACAATCGCCAAACTTGGCAGCGAACCCATTGGCGAGCCATCACCGCCGCTTACGGAAAGTCTCCGTTTTTTGAGCATTACGAATCCGATTTGCGCCCCCTTTTTGAGCAATCTTGGGAGTATTTATTTGCATTTAATTTGGAAGCTTTGAAGGTCGTCAAGCGGCTTTTGAAGATGGATAAGGAGCAGTATGTCCTTACGGAAAAATATGAGCAATACCCCGAATCTGAAGATTTTCGGCAAATAATCAGACCGAATAGAGATATAAATCATAAATTTGTACCTTATGTGCAAGTCTTTGCAGACAAAACCGGTTTTGTACCCAATCTGAGCGTCTTGGATTTGTTGTTTTGTATGGGCCCGGAAGCACAGCGTTTTTTATAAACACCTGATTATGAGTACTTTAGTCAATAAGCACTACAAAAATAAAATTAACGAATTGGAAAGCGTTATCCAAGACTTGGTGACGGTCGTATCTTCCACGGGCAACTCGTCCTTGCATGAAACCGCAGATGATTTGCTCCGGCGCATCCATGATCCTTTTATGTTTGTGGTGGTCGGAGAAGTTAAAGCCGGCAAAAGTAGTTTTATCAATGCCTTGTTGGATACCGGAAAAGAAATCTGTAAAGCGGCTCCTTCGCCCATGACAGACGTTATTCAACAAATTGTCTATGGTGAAAAATCCGAAGAAATTGTCATCAACGAGTTTTTGAAAAAACGCACCGAGCCCATCGACATTCTCAAAGAAGTCGCCATCGTCGATACCCCCGGTACCAACACCATCGTCAAGAATCACCAAGAAATTACCGAAAGGTTTATACCTGTATCGGACTTAGTGGTATTTGTTTTTGAAGCCAAGAATCCTTATCGCCAATCAGCTTGGGATTTCTTTGAATTTATCCACGGCGAGTGGCGCAAGAAGATTATTTTTGTTTTGCAACAAAAGGACTTGTTATCTCCGGAAGATTTAGCTGTGAATATCGAAGGCTTGCGCAAATTTGCGGTCGAAAAAGGTATCGAAGAGCCGACTATTTTTGCCGTTTCAGCGAAAGCGGAATTGGAAGGCAACTATGAAGAAAGTAATTTTTCTGCCGTAAGGGATTACATCAAAACCCATGTGACCGGCGGACAAGGTTCTAAATACAAAATCATCAACTACGTCCAAGCGTCCGAAAATATCATCACCAAAATCAAAGATGGGATTGCCGCCCGCCGGGCACAGTGGGAACACGATAAGACCTTTCGCCGGGAAACCATCGAAATCATGGAAAATCAATACGGCAAATCCATCAATCAAGTGGATTTGTTGGTCGAAAATACAGTCGGCATTTATGACAAAGTGACGCGGGAAGCCGGCGATGAATTGCGGACAGGATTGTCCATTCCTTCTGTATTTAAGCGTTCCTTTTCTTCCGTTTTCGGAAGTGGGCAGCCGCTCAAAAAATGGTTGATGGATTTAGCGGAAAGAATGGAAAAAGAGCTTTCTGAAAAGATGAGAAATAAGCTCGATGTCCATGTTGGCGACATTTCTGATTCTATCCAGCAAATGGCGCAACTCATTGATATTAAGGTACAAAGGAGCGATACTTCCTTAAAAGACAACCCCGAATTTTTCAAAGCCATAGCCGAAAAACGTGTCAAAGTCTATCAAGAATTAAAAGAAACCTTTGCCGATTTCTTAGCCAAATCCGATAATTTTTCCGGCGACAAATTATTCCCACACGAAAAAAATATCGCACCCAATGTCGCCACCGGTGGGGGATTGGCCGTTATCGGAGTCATCTTAACGGCTTTTACGCAAGGGGCTGTATTGGATATTACCGGTGGGGTTTTGACGGCGGTCGGATTGACTTTTGCCGGTGCCACGGTCGGCTTACAGCGCAAAAAAATCATGAAGCGCTTTAATTCCGAAATCGCCGAAGGAAAGGTGCGCCTAGAATCAGAATTGACCGAAAAACTCACCCAATACATCGAAAATATCAAAACCAAAATAGACCAAAATTTCTCCGAATTTGACGAACTCATCGCCTCCGAAGAAAAGGCCATTGTCGATTTGGACGGACACCTAAACAAGTTGGAAGATCGCTTGCACCGAATCGCTGAGCCCGCTTAATGGCCTTGGAACTTCAGTTCCAAGCTGTAGCAAAAAGCGAAGCGAATTTGCGCCGGAACGGCCTTGTCCCGACCAACTGTCGGGATTAGTTCAAAGCTGTAGCCGTCGAGCGCAGCAAGATGGCGCCACAGGCTCATGAATGCACGTCCAAACCCGTTAGGACGCACGCCCAATCGTCCCAACAAAGAAAAAAAACGCCCCAACAGTCTATTGTTACGAAAAAAATCCTATCTTTAACTTATTATAATGAAGAATAGGGAATTAGCCGCATAATTTTCTGTAAACATCTTGAACTTCAAAACAAAACAAAGATGGGTGAGCAAAGAGTATTTGGATTGAATGATCCACAAAAGAGAAGAGAATTTTCTAAGCGATTGTTGGATGATATGAGAGCCATGGAATACATGCTTAATAATGATTGGTTTGAAACCGACATCATGAGAATCGGCGCCGAACAGGAAATGGCCTTGGTAGATAAGGAAACCTTTAGACCGGCCATGATTGCGGAAGCCGTCTTAAAAGACATGAAAAAGTATAAATGGATGGGGTCTGAGCTGGCCAAGTTTAATTTGGAAACCAATCTGACACCTAGGGTTTTTAGCGGAAGCTGCTTCACAGAGATGGAAGCCGAAAACCTAGAGCAACAACTCATTACCAACAAAATCCTTGAAAAATACAACGCCTCTACCGTCTTGACCGGCATCTTGCCCACCTTGCGGAAAAATGACTTGGGGATTGAAAATCTAATGCCCATCAAGCGCTACCGGGAATTGATGGATGCCATTGCTGAACAATTGAACAGCAGTCATTTTGAACTCCACCTTTCCGGAATCGACGAACTCAAAATCGCTCATGACTCCCCGATGCTGGAAGCTGTCAATACCAGTTTTCAAGTGCACTTACAAGTCCGTCCCAAGGATTTTGCTAAGTTGTATAACATTGCGCTGGCGTTAACCGGGCCGGTGATAGCGATGGCCGCCAACTCGCCTATGGTATTTGGAAAACGACTCTGGCACGAAAGCCGAATTGCTATGTTCCAGCAAGCCATTGATACACGAAAGTCTTCGCAGCACATGCGAGAATATAGCCCAAGAGTGCATTTTGGCACCGGCTGGCTGGACAAGTCTATTTTGGAAATTTATAGAGAAGATGTCTCTCGCTATCGCTCCCTATTGGCAGCCGAAGCGGAAGAAGATTCCATCCAAAAAATTAAAGATGGACTCGTACCCAATTTGGATGCCTTACAAGTCCACAACTCAACGGTTTATCGTTGGAATAGACCCTGCTATGGTATTAGTGATACGAAAAAGCCACATCTAAGAATTGAAAATAGAGTCATCCCGGCCGGGCCGTCGGTGGCAGATGAAACGGCCAATGCGGCCTTCTGGTTGGGAGCGATGATAGGCTTGGCGGATGTGACTGCTGATATTACTCAAAACATGTCATTTGCGGATGCCAGAGATAATTTTACCAAAGCTGCTAGGTATGGTATGGACTCCAAATTTACTTGGTTTGGAGATAAGAAATATACGGCCAAAGATTTGATTCTCAATGAGTTGTTGCCTATAGCAAGAGTCGGCCTAGTAAAGCAGAACGTGGATGCCGGTGACATTATTCGCTATCTGGATATCATCGAAGATCGGGTAAAGGCACATGCTACCGGAGCCCGTTGGCAGTTGCGGTCGTACACCAAATTAAAAGAAGAAGTCTCCGACGATGAAGCCTTAGCGACGATTACCTGTTGCATGATAGAGCACCAAAAAGAAGAATTACCTTTGCCCAAGTGGCCCATCCCCAAGGCGGATGATTTGAAAGCCTATCACCCGGCGCAATTGACCGTAAGGGAATTTATGACCACAGACATGGTGACGGTTCGGAGTGGAGATTTGGTTGAGTTGTCAGCCGAAATAATGAATTGGTCTAAGTTGCGCTACTTGCCGGTAGAAGACAAGGATGGGCATTTAGTCGGCTTAATTACTTCCCGCATCCTCCTAAAACATTTTGCGCAAGACGGCAAGATGGATGAAGCCACCGACGTAGTTAATAGCGACATCATGCTCAAAAATCCCATCACCGTCGGCCCGGATATTACCATCTTAGAAGCCATCAAAATCATGCAGGAAAAAAGCATCGGCAGCCTTCCCGTCGTCAAAGGCACGGAATTATTAGGCATCATTACCGAGATGAATTTCTTGCGTATTACCGGAAGGTTGATTGAGCGGTTATCTGCTACAGAGTAATCCGGTAGGGGGCATCCTTGTGATGCCTCCTACCGGCTCACTTTGCCGCCTTCGTCGTCAAAGGCGGCGAGCTTGGGGATTCGGTCGTTGTCCACAGTCAGACAATCGAATTAGTCACATCAAGATTTTGGTGGTTGAAACCGCCGCTACGACTTAACTAAAGCGAATAAATCAAGCTAAAGTTAAAGTTATAGCCCCGTAGGCTTTCAAAATTTTTCTTGTGTTTTTGGTTGTTGTAGAGTGGGGTGATGGACTTAAGAAATCTGGCAGAAAAGCCTAAGTGTTCGCCAAAATAGTAGCTCACTCCCCCGGTTATGCCTAAATCTATCTTGTTGAAATTATCAATTTCGGACTCATAGACCAAGTTGGTAACGGTAGGTTTGAGCAAGTAGCTGACGACGGGGCCGGCTTCGATGCTTACGCGGTAATATTCAGAACCATCATCAAAAGCGACAAGCCAATCTTTGTAATGAAATTGAAAGGGCAATTCCACATAAGGGGTGTTGATGCCGTAGGGCTCGAAGATTTCTTCCCCGCGGGGGACTCTTTTACTGCCCCGTTGGCTATAAAGTATATCAAAGGTTAAGGACATTTTTTCTGTTAGGTTGGCTCCGCCGCGGATACCTAAGACGATGCCCGGTTTTTCGTATCCGGCTGCCCGGTCTCCATCAATTTGGGAGGCATTAAAACCAACGACCGCCGCTGCGACAAAGCGTTGATCCTGAGCATGCAGGTGAAGTGTAAAGCCTAAAGTCAGCACAAAGATTAGTAGATATTTTTGCATTTTGTTTTTTTTAGGGTGATATAGTGGCAAAAATAACGTATTTTCTGACTTATTGGTGCGTTTTGGGGGGATTATTGCCTTTGGCGTTCAATTTGTGCTTCGCACGTTCAAGGGGGACGTTCTTTTGGCTGCCTACCTTTCACCTTTGGTTCAATTTGTGCTTCGCACGTTCAATTTGCCCTTCGGGCGTTCAATGCCTACGGCGTTCAAGGAAACAGTTCTTGGCTGCCTACCCGTTAAACCGTTACACCGTTAAACTGCTACCCCGTTCAATGCCTACGGCGTTCAAGTGCTTTCGTGTATTTCGTGTATTTCGTGGTTAAATAAAGTCGTGTATTTCGTGGTTA
>JALVCY010000512.1 GCA_027009605.1 Saprospiraceae bacterium | reverse complement strand
AGCTATAGGCTTAACACCAAGTACTAATTATGAATTTTATGTACGCGATGATTGTGGTGGTGGAGATTTGAGTACTTGGGCTGGACCTTTTGCTTTTACGACTCTATGTGCAACCATGACTGCCCCTTATACAGAAACTTTTGAAAATGCAGGTGCTATTCCATCTTGTTGGAATCAGGGTGCGAGTAATGCAGAGGATTGGTTATTTGCAAATTCAGGTAGTGGTAATCACTTAGGTAACAATGGAACAATGGGTGGTGCGACCACAAGTGGCGGTTATTTTGCTTGGGTTGATGATTCTGGTCCTCATAGTACCGGTACTTCATTGGAGAGCCCCATGATAGATGTGAGTGGTTTAACCACACCTAACTTATCGTTCTTTTTGATAAGTAATAACGAAACGCATACAAATGTAGATTTCTCAGTAGATGTATGGGATGGTGCTGCTTGGAATGTGGGTTTTTATACACATAATACCAATACAGCAAATGGAGAATGGGAAGCTATAAATGTAAGTTTGGCATCCCTAACTATCACAGGGCCTGTACAATTAAGATTTGTAGTAGATGAGAATAATGGGACGGACTTTTATGATGATGTGGCTATCGATGATGTGGTAGTGGATGAAGCTCCTGCTTGTCCTGCACCCACCGCCTTAACCGCCAGTAATATCACCTCGACCACAGCTGATTTAGGCTGGACTACAGGAGGAGCTAGTAATTGGGAAGTAGTTGTACAAGCAGCTGGTGGTGGAGCACCTTCCGGTTCAGGTACGGCGACAGCAACGAATCCATTCGCTGCTACAGGCTTGACACCAGAAACTGACTATGAGTTTTACGTACGTGATTATTGTAACCCGGATTATAGTACTTGGGCGGGGCCTTTTGCTTTTACTACTCCGGTGTCATGTCCGGCTCCAACGGCTTTGACGGCAACCGGTATTACCTCAACGTCTGCCAATTTAGGGTGGACTACCGGAGGAGCCAGTAATTGGGAAGTAGTTGTACAAGCAGCGGGTGGTGGTGCACCTTCCGGTTCAGGTACAGCAACAGCAACGAATCCATTCGCTGCTACAGGCTTGACACCAAACACTGACTATGAGTTTTATGTACGTGATTATTGTAATCCGGATTATAGTACATGGAGTGGACCTTTTGCGTTTACTACCCTATGTGCTGTAATGACTCCGGATTATATTGAAGATTTTGCAAGTATGACATCCAGTAATCCGCCTTCTTGTTGGGAAGAAGGCAGCGGGCCTGTTACGGGGCCTACATCTACCGGATCAAGTACGTGGGTTAGTGATGGTTTTGCTAATAATGGTTCTTCAGGTAGTGCGAGAATTAATTTATATTCTGCTTCTCATAAGGAATGGCTAATGTCTCCTTTATTTGACTTATCTGCGGGAGGGTATGAGCTAAAATTTGATGTTGCCGTAACAGCATTTTCGGGTACAGCTGCAAGTGCGATGGGCTCTGATGATGAAGTGCAATTGTTGTACACGGAAGATGGTGGTACAACTTGGACGAATCTGATGACTTGGGATGCCTCGAACACCCCTTCAAATACAGGGGATGCCATTCAGATAAATTTAGCATTGACAGGTACATCTGTACAATTTGCATTTTGGGCGACTGATGGCTCAACAAATGATACTGAAGATTATAATTTTTATGTAGATAATTTTGTTGTTCAGACTCCACCATCATGTCCTGCCCCCACAGTCTTAACCGCCAGTAATATTACCTCGACCACAGCGGATTTAGGGTGGACTACCGGAGGAGCCAGTAATTGGGAAGTAGTTGTACAAGCAGCGGGTGGTGCAGCACCTTCCGGTTCAGGTACAGCAACAGCAACAAATCCATACACTGCTACAGGCTTGACACCAAACACGGCTTATGAGTTTTATGTACGTGATTATTGTAATCCGGACTATAGTACTTGGGCTGGACCTTTTGCGTTTACAACTGCATGCGGTATTATGTCCGTTCCATATTCTATGGATTTTGAAACAAATGCAGATTGCTGGACAGTTCTTGATGCGAATGGTGATGGTAAAACATGGTTATACGGCACAGGCGTGTGTGGCTCAAAGGGACTTCGAACAACTTATAGTGCAACCGGAGTCGTCATGGATGATTGGGCGTTTAGTCCTGCTTTAGATTTGACAGGCGGGACAGAGTATTTAATTTCCTTTAATTCCGGAAATAATTCAACCACATATATTGAGAAGATGAAAGTCTTTTTGATGGATGCTGCCGATCCTGCTACTGCTAACCAGATAATGATTTATAATGACGATAATATTAATGATAATGCATGTAATCAATCCAATGTCCAAATAGTTGCTCCTGCTGGTTGGGCTAATTACTATGTCGGTTTTTATGCTTACAGTGATGGAAACCAGTACTTTTTATATATGGATGATTTTAGTATAGATGTGGCACCGGCAGAAAGTACTTGGACTCCGGAAGACAATAATGCTAATACTTGTGATTTATATACCATAAACGGTGTAGCAGGTTCTGATTGGCATCACATCTATAACGGAGCTAATCATGTAGCATCTATTAATTCAAATGGACAAGACTTGGGAAGTGTATTTGTGGATTTGAGAGATGCCGGTACTACCGTAGAAGAGCATACAGAGCAAGGAAGCGGAAATATGAAAAAAACAATGCCGAAGTTCTTTAATCTTGATGCGGAGAAAGTTTTTGTTAATCCGGTTACTGTGCGGCTGTATTTTACAGATGGTGAGCTTTCTGACTTTAATACAAGTACATTGGGTTCCGGCGCTAGTAGCTTTGCGGCGACTGATTTGGATGTGACTCACTATGATGGTCTGAATGAAAACTGTGATGTCTCTGATAATGATGCCGGGGGAACGTATAACTTAATTGATAATGCGAATATTACGGTGGGTAATGTTAGTGGTGGTTTCTACTTACAATTTGACGTATCATCGTTCTCTGAACTAACTGCCCATGAACCAGCCGCTGCGCCACTTCCAATCGAGCTTTCAGCATTTGAAGGTCAACTAATGGGACGCAGCAATCTATTGACTTGGACAACCGAAACAGAGCGTAATGCCGGTTATTTTGAAATCCAACGCTCCAATTCCGGTAGCTTAGATTTTGAAACTATCGGTCGAGTGGATGCGAAGGGTAGCTCTTCGGTGTCTTTGAGTTATAATTTTGAAGATAAGTCTCCTAGTAAGTTGGCTTATTATCGCTTAAAGTTGGTCGATTTGGATGGCTCTTATGAGTACTCTAATGTCATTAGCTTATTGCGAAAGGAGAAAGGGTTTGATTTGTTTGGTGCTTATCCTGTGCCGACGAATGGTGACTTGACTGTAGAATTTACGACAGAGAAGCCTAGTGAAATGTCTGTTGTATTGACAGATATTGCCGGTAGAGTGATCCTTACGGAAAAATTTGAATCTATAAGTGGTATTCAGAAGCATCATGTTGATATGTCTGCTTTGGCTTTGGGTACCTATTTTGTAAAACTATCTGATGGACAGGCCACTATGATGCAAAGAGTAGTGAAGCAGTAATTCGCAGGTAGTATTAGAAAATGGTAACTATTTAGCCACCCGCTAATTTTTGTTAGAAAATGCCCTTTTTGCGCCTGTTTTTGCTAAAATTTTCTCATGTAGCCCAGCTACGCTTCAAAAATTGTAGCTTCAACATCCACAAAAATGCCTATTTTCTACCTAAAAATTGGGGCATCTAAACAGTTACAGAAAATGTTTGAATGTATTGGCCGGTTTTGCGCAAGCAGAACCGGCCATTTTTTGGGTCTGTTGGATAGGCTATCTCTCAGCAAGTACTCTTATTGGATTATTTTTGATAGAAGAGCAAAAAAAATAGTAAAAAACCTACTTTCTACTAAAAAAAAGACCTACTTTTGCGAACTATTTTTTGCGAAAGCAAGGAAAACAATTAGTAACTATTCACTACGGATGTTTTTTTTGGGATGAAAAAGACTTGATAGTCAATTCGTGTGGAGTGGTTGAAACAGCTAAATAAAACAAAATGTCCATTCAACATACTGTCAAAGATAGATTTTTGAGATACGTGCAGATTGATACACAGTCTGACCCTAATTCGGATACTTGCCCTTCTACCATGAAACAAAAGGACTTGGGCAATCTCTTGGTCAAGGAGTTAAAAGAGCTGGGTATTCACGATGCAGCAATGGATGAAAATGGCTATGTCTATGCCACCATCCCTTCTAATACAGACAAGAAAGTTCCGACTATTTGTTTTTGTTCTCACATGGATACTGCTCCTGATGCGAGTGGCACGAATGTGAAGCCTATTGTGCATCAGAACTATGACGGCGGAGTGATTACTTTGCCGGATGACCCTTCCGTAAAAATTGACCCTGCCAAACACGAAGATTTGGGTAAAAAAATAGGCCACGATATTGTGACCGCTTCGGGTCTGACCCTTTTGGGGGCGGACGATAAGGCAGGGATAGCGGAGATAATGGATGCGGCGACCTATTTTATGACACATCCGGAAGTCAAGCATGGTACGATTAAGATTTTGTTTACGCCGGACGAAGAGATTGGACGCGGGGTGGATAAGTTGGATGTAGAGCGCTTGAATGCGGATTTTGTCTATACGATGGATGGAGAAGAAGTAGGTACGGTGGAAGATGAGACCTTTTCGGCAGATGGAGCGGTGATTACGATTACTGGCGTTTCCCAGCATCCGGGTTATGCCAAAGGAAAAATGGAAAGTGCCATCAAAATTGCTGCAGAAATTATCGAAGCCTTGCCCAAAGACCGGCTTTCGCCGGAGACAACTTCCGGAAAAGAAGGATTTATCCATCCGACCAGTATCACCGGTTTGATAGAAAACACTAAGATTGAGTTTATTCTTCGGGACTTTGATGATGACAAATTAGCCGAGCACGGTGTATTTTTGCGCAAGCTAATGGAAGAAGTGATGGAGAGATATCCGGGTAGTCATGCCGAGTTGGAGATTACAGAGCAGTACCGGAATATGAAGAATGTATTGAAGGATTATCCGGAAGTCACCGAATATGTGGTCGAAGCCATGAACCGTTTGGGACTTCCGACTGTTAAAGGGAGCATTCGCGGTGGGACGGACGGAAGCCGGCTGTCTTTTATGGGCTTGCCGGCACCGAATATCTTTGCAGCCGGCCATGCTTTTCACTCCAAACAAGAATGGACAACCGTCCAAGATATGGAATGGGCGGTGAAAACTATCGTGGAGTTAGTAAAGATTTGGGAGGAAAAGAGCCAAGCAGTATAAAATTTTACTTCTCAATCTAAAACCTTAATAAAACAAAAGTGTTCTTAGAGTGCAGGATGTTATTCATTTTGTTGACAAAAGATTGATTAGACCGTTTCTTTTATTCAAATAGCCCCCTAAAACAGAGCCAAAACATGATAAAAACCCCACAACCAAGAGAAAACGCCGAGTTTATAGCTATTTGTTCGGATAAGTTTAGTAATTTCGGCGCATTGAATTTATTTTATCTAAAAATTTCACGTTTTTTATGAACACAGGAAAGACTTCTGTTACAAAGATTGGAGTGTTCTATGATGGTAATTACTTTCTTCACGTCAGTAACTACTACAATTATGTACACCCTAGACAATCTCGTATCAGCATCGCAGGGCTGCATGCCTTTATCAGGCATCAGGTAGCACTGGATGAGAACGCAGATCCCCGTCTATGCCAAATAGTGGATGCCCACTATTTTCGGGGACGACTTAGCGCAAAAGAAGCAAGTCAAAAAGGCAATCAACTTTATTATGATAGAATCTTTAACGAGATTCTGATGATGGAGGGAATTACTACGCATTACCTACCGGTTAGGACTTATCAAGGAGTTCGACAAGAAAAAGGAGTAGATGTGTGGTATGCACTGGAGGCGCTTGAATCCGCCTACTTGAAGGATTTGGATGTGATTGTTTTCATTACGACTAATGGGGATTTTAAGCCTTTAGTCCGAAAATTGAACACCAAAGGAGTGAGAACCATGGTGATGTACTGGGAATTTGAGTTTGTGGACGACTACGGTACCGAAAAAACCACTAAGATTTCTCAAGATTTAGAGAATGAAGTGACGTATTCTGTGCCTATGCATGAAATCGTAGAGGCCTCGGCGAAGGAAAACAATCCTTTGCTACAAAATTTATTTGTCATGCAATCTGTTGATGCTCCGCCACCTACCGTAACCCTACGGGAAAATGGAGAAGAAGCTCATCAAAGTACCATTTTATCCTTAAAGAGCGGGTATGGATTTATTAGTTATCCCCCAAATAACTTATTCTTCCATTTCCAAACTCTGATTGATACTGATCATGAGGAACTGTCTCCCGGAGATTTAGTTACTTTTGATATTGACCAAAATGAAAATGGACAAGATATTGCTGTAAATGTCAGTTTGATACGTTCAGGTGTTACGGTTGCCGCCGATGATGATGACGGTGATGTGTATCCTGATGAGGAAGATTTGATTTAGCAAAATTTGCTTTCGCAAAAAAATCAACAAGTGGCAGTGTATTCTGTCACTTGTTTTTTTTACGGGGGGAGTAATCTTTTTATAGATGTTGTTTTTAAAGGGCTTTCATCTAAAACTCAAGTTTCTGTAGTCAACTCAAGCCTAGGTAATACTTCTTTAGTGTAAACTTAGTGCATTCTAAAGTGCTCTTAGTGGTAAGGAAAAGCGTGTACCTAACCACTAAGTAAACGAAGTTGACACTAAGGATTCACTAAGGTATTGATTGTTAACAAGTTACCACTGATACCTAATTCCTTTTTAGGTTGTCAAATTTTTAGAGGAAAACCCTTGTTGTTTTTATGAAAAATTAGGAAAAGGCCGGAATTTATGTAACTTTGTCACTATAATGATTGCTGCTATTTGGAGCAAGCAATCCCTTTTAAATTTTCAAAGAAAAAATATGTCAAATTCTGCTACGCAAAAGAATAATCTAGTGCCCATTATGATTATTGCCGGGTTATTCTTTATTTTTGGTTTTGTCACTTGGATTAATGGGGCTTTGATTCCTTTTATGAAGACCATCAACGAATTGACGAGCGCCCAATCTTTTTTAGTGGCTTCGGCTTCCTACATCTCTTTTGTGGTGATGGCGTTGCCTGCTTCCTTTCTTTTGACGAAAGTCGGCTATCAAAAAGGGATGTCTATAGGATTGATTATCATGGGGCTGGGGGCTTTGGTTTTTATACCTGCGGCAGAAGCTAGGACTTATTGGCTGTTTTTGCTGGGGATTTTTATACAAGGAACGGGGATGACCATCTTACAGACCGCCGCCAACCCCTATATCACGATTTTGGGCCCGATAGAAAGCGGTGCCAAACGGATTGCTGTTATGGGAATTGCCAATAAAGTCGCCGGAGCATTAGGCTCTTTGATTTTTGGTGGCTTACTTTTGTCAGGTATTGATAAAGTTAAAGCTCAACTCGGGGATGTGCCTTTAGATAAAAAAAATGAGCTCTTGGATACGATGGCAGATAAGGTGTTTGTTCCATATTTAGTGATGGCAGGAATTTTGTTTTTGCTTGGAATTATGATTTTAAAGGCTCCGTTGCCGGATGTAGAAGAAAATGAAGAAGAAGAGTTGGCCGAAGGCGAGGTGGAAAAGACCAGTATTTTTCAATTTCCGCATCTATGGTTGGGGGTTTTGACCTTGTTTGTTTATGTAGGGGCAGAAGTGGTGGCCGGAGATACCATCATCGCTTACGGTATATCCTTGGGTTTTCCTGCAGATTCAGCCAAGTTTTTTACGACTTTTACCTTGATGGCGATGGTGGCGACTTATGCTTTAGGCGTATTTTTGATTCCTAAATATTTGAAGCAGCATACGGCTTTGATTATCAGCTCGATATTGGGCGTGTTGTTGAGTATTGCGGTGCTCGTTACAACCGGTTTTACGTCTATTTTGTTTGTTGCTTCCTTAGGCATAGCCAATGCTTTGGTCTGGCCGGCTGTATGGCCATTGACCTTGGAAGGACTGGGGAAATTTACCAAAACAGCATCAGCACTCTTGATTATGGCTATTGCCGGAGGGGCAATCATCCCGCCTTTGTACGGTCATTTGGTAGATGGCACGAAGCAGGATCTGATGGCTCAAGGAGTGGCGGAAGCAGAGGCTATGGCTACGGCTTCTACTCATAGTTATTGGATTTTGATTCCTTGTTATTTGATTATTCTTTTCTTTGCGGTCTGGGGGCATAAGCTGAAGAGCTGGGGAGGTAGGCGTTAATTGGTCTTTGGTCTTTGGGGCGCGCCGTTGGCGCTTTTGGTCTTTGGCTTCGTGAGTGGTTTGTTCTTGGCTTCGTTTATTTCATTATTCGGCATTCGTTATTCATCATTCGATATTCTGTTTAGTTTAGGGGGGTGAGAGAGTTGAAGAAGTTGATTCGCTCGCAAGCTACGCTAGTTGAAGAAGTTGAGACGTTCGCCTTCGGCTCTCTAGTTGAGAACTTGTCCTTCGGACTTCGGGTTGAGAGCTTCGCAGGTTGAGATGATTTTGGGATTTTGTTTGGGTTTTTAGTTGAAGAAGTTGATTCGCTCGCAAGCTACGCTAGTTGAAGAAGTTGAGACGTTCGCCTTCGGCTCTCTAGTTGAGAACTTGTCCTTCGGACTTCGGGTTGAGAGCTTCGCAGGTTGAGATGATTT
>JALVCY010000511.1 GCA_027009605.1 Saprospiraceae bacterium | reverse complement strand
TGACAACTCCAATATCATGGGCACCAACCCCGTCTCATCCTGCGTCGTCTTCAAAAATGCTAAACCCGCTAAAAAGGAATACCGCCATTATAATGTAAAAACCGTCGAAGGCCCCAACGACTTTGCCTCCATGGAAGAAGTAGTCTATCGCCGGTACAAGCGCCTTTTGGAAGAAAACCAAAGCATCCCACAACTCATCTTAATTGATGGCGGTAAAGGCCAATTAAGTGCCGCCGTAAAAAGCCTGAAAAAACTGCACTTATATGGGAAAGTCACCATTGTCGGTATCGCCAAAAGACTGGAAGAACTCTACTTCCCGGGAGAATCCATCCCCCTCCACATTAGCAAAAAATCGGAATCGCTCAAACTCATCCAACATGCCCGAAACGAGTCACACCGCTTCGCCATCAACTTCCACAGGCTCAAACGTTCCAAAGCCATGTTGCACAGCGAACTAAACGACATCCCCGGAATAGGCCCCAAAACAGCACAAAAATTATTAGCCCATTTTGGCTCCGTCAAAAAAATTAGAGAAGCCAAGCCGGAAGAATGGACACAAGTCATTGGCCCGGCGATGTCCGAAAAATTGAAAGCCTATTTTTCTGCAGACTTGCACTGATTATCCCTTCTTGGGACGCCTTACCCCCTTGGCCTGTTGCCGGTCATTATCTCAGGATTCGATAATTCCGATAATCTAAATTCAGACCCAAATACTTCTTTAGGATATTTTTAATTTTATTTTTTAGGGAAATTTTATTTTTTGAAATATCAAAATCAAACACCCAATTCTTCTCTGCAATCCGTTTTTGAAAAACGGCAGGATGCGTCCCTTCAAACCTTTTTAAAGCATCAATGCCGGAATAATCAAACTGTGCCCCCTTAGCCACATGTGTATCCACCCAGCGATCATCATGCCATAACTTATTGAATGTCTGCTGTTTAAGCTGCTGTTTCTCCGGTGGCTTCACCCAACCATAATGATAGACATAAGCCTCTACTTTCTTCACCCAAAGCTTCTCGTCATCATTTTTGCGAAAGCCCTGCGCATCACGATAAGAATAAATGGACTTATTATTTTTAATAACACGAATTTCTTGTTGATACCATTTTGACGTAAAAGCCACATAATCATACGAGCCATAAAAATGCAAGTAATCAAAAAGCAAGCCATCCACCTGCTCATTATCTTTCCATTTCTCCATTGCAGACAGGATATTGGGCAAGTACTTTTCATGAATCACCTCGTCTCCCTGAATATAAAAAGCCCAGTCCGTATCCTCACTGATTGCCTGAAATGCTTTGTCTGTTTCTAAGGCCAGCACACGCCCACCTTCTCGCAAACTATCATCCCATACGGTTTGTAAAATCCGGATTTTATCGCTATTCATATTTTTTATTAGACTGAGCGTATCATCTTCAGACGCCCCCACGGCTACAACAAATTCGTCACAAATAGGCAAAATAGACCGAATGGCCTCCACTATGGGATAATCATATAAAATAGCATTCCGGATAAAAGTAAAACCTGTAATTTTCATGACCTTCATCAATGATTTTGCTCTTTGGGCCCTAACAATCCGGATCTATTTCTTCAGGACTCCAAATATGATTTTCAAAATTTTGGACGCAATGATTCTTGATAATTAATCCTTCTTTTTCAAGCAATTCTTGCATCCGGTTAGGAGATTCAAAATGTAAGCGCCCGGTCAATTCGCCTTTCCGGTTCACCACCCGATGTGCCGGGATTGTAGCATCAAAAACATGCGATTGATTCAATGCCCATCCAACCATCCGGGCAGAGCCCAATGCCAAATAATCTGCAATCCGCCCATACGTAGTCACTCTCCCTTTCGGGATGAGCCGTACAATATCAAAAATATCTTGCTGATAAGCTGTCATACTTCTAGCTATTCCCTAAAATAGCTTGCTTAATTAAGCCTTCTATCTCCTCCGCTAATTCGGGATTATCTTCCAAAAACTGAATGGCACTGCTTCGACCTTGGGCGATTTTAGTCCCATTGTAGCTGTACCAAGAACCGCTCTTGCCTACGACATCATATTCCACACCTAGGTCGATGATTTCTCCATTTTTAGAAATGCCTTTACCGTAAATAATATCAAATTCGGCCACCCTAAATGGTGGAGCCACCTTATTCTTAGCTACTTTGACCTTGACATGATTACCGACAATATTCCCTTGCGCATCCTTCAGTGCTTGGCCATTTCGACGTATATCCAGCCGCATCGTCGCATAAAACTTCAACGCATTACCACCGGTAGTGACTTCCGGATTTCCAAACATGACGCCGATTTTTTCTCTCAATTGATTGATAAAAATCAAGACCGTATTGGTTTTGCCTACAATTGCTGTTAATTTGCGCATGGCTTGCGACATCAATCTAGCTTGTAGCCCCATTTTAGAATCTCCCATTTCCCCCTCTATCTCTGCTCTAGGGACCAAGGCGGCAACTGAATCCACGACGATGATATCAATGGCCGCAGAACTAATCAAATTCTCCGTAATTTCAAGAGCTTGCTCTCCAAAATCCGGTTGAGAAATCAGCAAACTCTCCACATCCACACCCAAGTTGGCCGCATAATGCCGGTCAAAGGCATGCTCTGCGTCAATAAAAGCTGCAATCCCCCCTTTTTTTTGACATTCAGCAATGGCATGAATCGCCAAGGTGGTTTTTCCCGAAGATTCCGGCCCATAAATCTCTATCACACGACCATACGGAAAACCACCCACGCCCAAAGCAATATCCAAGCCCAACGAGCCGGTGGACACCACATTCTCTTCTAATACTTGACGGTCTCCCAAACGCATCACCGTCCCTTTGCCATACAACTTATCAAGTTTGTCGATGACCAATTGGAGTGACTTCTTCTTATTTTCAAATTCTTTTGACATATCCATGATTTATTTCTGCCGCAAGGCTTCATTTCATCAGCGAAATTAGGCATAATTAACCGACTGACAAAATTAAAAAGCATCTACTCCCCAAAATGAAGCATCCCCCCATTTTGCGCAAGCCAATACCTTGGCAAACCAACAAAATTACCCTACCTTTGTTGACTCTATCAAATCCTTACGGCAAATGTTAAAATACAAAGTCCTTGCAAGTCAATTGACATCACTCACCGATGCCAGATTTTTTGCGGCACACGGGGTGGATTGGGTTAGTTTTTTACTGACTCCGGATTATGATTCATCCGTTGATTTAAAGCAGTTACCTGAAATCAAAAATTGGATTGAAGGCCCCGCTGTCATCGGTCAGTTCATCCAACCCTCCAAAAAAGAAATTGAAGAGGCGATTGTGTTATATGATTTGGAAGGAATTTGGGTGGATGCTGACACCTCTTTGGAAACAATTCAGGATGGTTTTTCTGTACCGGTCTTCAAGGAAGTTTGGGTTGATTCAGAGAATAATTTGGAGCAAACCATCGAATGGTCGGCTCCCTTTGTAGATTATTTCATCTTAAAAATACCCACCGATTTTGACACTTCCGGAGAACAGGCTCAAAACATCCAAGCGCTTTGCGACACTTTCGAAATTATCTTGGACACCGTAGAAACTGACAATCTAAATCCAAATATCATCAATAACCTTTTGCCAACCGGCATCGTAGCCAATGCGACTCAGGCCAAAGAAGAAGCCATTGGCATCAAATCCTTTGAAGCATTAGAGCCTTTATTTGAATTTTTACAAGATGAAACTGATTAACTGGTTAAAAGCTTTTTTCGGCAACGATTCAAAAAAAGAACAGAAACACTCGCTTGGAGCGACTGAAAACAGTACAACATTCATGAAATATCTTATCGTCGGTCTCGGCAACATCGGGGCAGAATATAACGAAACCCGCCACAATATTGGGTTTAAAGTAGTCGATGCCCTTGCGGACAAAAAAGAAGCAACATTTCAGCCCGACAAACAAGGGGATACCGCTAAATTCAAGCATAAAGGCCGGACTTTTATCCTGCTCAAACCCTCCACTTACATGAATTTGAGTGGCAAAGCGGTTCGATATTGGATGCAAAAAGAGAAAATCCCCATTGAGCGGGTGATTATTGTGGTGGATGACTTAAACCTGCCTTTCGGCAAAATTCGCTTACGCAAAAAAGGGAGCGATGGTGGCCACAACGGGCTAAAACATATCAACCAAATCCTTGGACAAAACAATTATCCTAGAATCCGAATTGGCGTCGGCAATGAATTCGCCAAAGGCCGTCAAGTCGATTATGTGCTCGGACAATGGAATGCGGAAGAAAAAGATGCCCTGCCCCAAATTATAGACAAAACCACTCAAGCCATCCTAGACATCCCAATGGCCGGGATAGACCGGGTCATGACCAAACTAAATAAATAGCTCTGTTGTCAGCCCCAGCGGGGCGACACCTTAGATTGCACGATATTGAAGCCCCAGCGGGGCGACACCTTGTCTCGGTCGCACTAGTTATCATAAAGAAAGCAAATAAAATTTTGTGGACACAGGAATAAACCACTGCATTCAACTTTTAAGAGTAAACTCAACCCAGCGAGCCCTAGCGAGCAAATCAGCCTTCTAAACAAAAAAAAGTAACTGTTTAGGTGCTCCTATTTTAAGGAAAAAAATAGGCATTTTTGTGTATGTTGACGTAGGGACGCACGGCCGTGCGTCCCTACGTGAAAAAATTTTAGCAAAACAGGCGCAAAAAGGGCATTTTTTGACCAAAATAGTGGAAGCCTAAACAGTTACAAAAAAAACTGCAAGTCTATAAGCCGGATTCTGTCCATCGTTACCGATGCTTCTATCATTTATCTAGGCCTAAAGTCGCCTTTAGGCTCCATCTGCCTACCCTTCTTGGCTAGCGTACTAGTTGGGCGAGCAACCCAACAATCCGAAGATTACCAAGATATATGTGGCATTTCAACCCATAAGGTTTACCTCAACAAGCTATTACTAGCCTGATGCGTGCGCTCTTACCGCACGTTTTCACCCTTACCTGCTAGGCAGGCGGTATATTTCTGTGGCACTTGCTGTGTCTCTCCAAGAGAAACCCCATCCGTTAGATGGTATGGCGCTCTACGTTGTCCGGACTTTCCTCATCTCGATTGCTCAAGATGCGATAGAACAACTTGCAGTTTAAGTAATAACATGGAGGCCGCCGTATTTGTTGCTAATTTATCCAAGTAATAGGGCGCAGTCGGAGTTCGTCCCCATTTGCCCCTTTTCGATAATTTGTAATGGGCGTAAGTTTCCGGAAAAAATGCGGCTAAAGCCGGCTTTATACTTAGTTTTGGTCCGTCAGCTAAAGCAGACGGTAAAAGCTAAAGCAGACGGTAAAAGCTAAAAGCTGATATTCCTGTAGATAAACAGTTACATTTTTGAGTCTGCTCCGAAAAGTCCACTTAGCTAAGAATTAAAGCGATGAACAAAATTTTATTCTGTTTACCACATCCCGATAGCTATCGGGACCCTTGCGAAGGGAGATTTAGTGGGTTAAAACAAAAGCGAAAACAGAATAAAATTTTGTGGGCTCAAGAACAAACCACTACTCTCGACTTTTAGGAGTAAACTCATTTTTCAAGTCAAATCACTGTGGTATTTATTGAAAAGTAAGGGACAAAACCCGACTGCATCCCAAGTTTTACACGACCAAGACAAGAAAAAAGGTAACTGCCGGCCAAGCCATAAGGTATTGCAACTCAACACGTTACATTTTTACACCATAGAATACGACCCAAACCAACCTAGATACTCCCCAAAAAATGAAACAAAAAAACTAAAATCAAGTATGCAACTAGTCAAGAGCATTCCAATACCACCCCCAAACAAAATGGCTGATATAATCTAAAACTCCGTTATTTTGGACACAAAAGATTCAAAATAATGGAGTCAACCGACACAGAAGGTATCGATTTCATCTTGTGACGAAAGATGCACATCTGAACCTCTAGTCATATTAATTGATTTTTATATCTGATTTTGTTATATTTGCATTTATTGGCAAAACGGGATGATTGCACACCTATTTTTTTCAAGCGGGAAAACACACTGAGAACACTTCATGAAAAAGTCTTTCTATATTTTTGTTATTTTATTTTTGCTCTCTTTAGGAGGCGGGTTTTATTTGCGATTTGCCAATAGTCCCGAAGCAGTGCTGGACAAATACACCAAAAGGGTTCAAAACCAACTCAACGAAGACTACAAAGATGCCATCAGTGAGATTAGCAAACCATCTTTTAGACAACTCGCCTTTGAATCGGACTCTTCCAATAGCTTCCACCTTTCAGAGTTTCACAAGCTCTACGCAAAGCCTTACACACTTTTAGCCTATGAAGATGGTCATCTAAAAAAATGGTTTAACAACAAGCTATTTTTACCGGACAGTATCTTCAACTTACTACCCGATGCCAGCTTTCACCAACTCCCAAATGCCTATGCCTATGTCATAAAAAAGGAGCTAAAACCTTCAAACGGCCATAATAGACAAGCGGTAGCCATCATCCCCATCAAATACAATTATCAGATTAGCAAGCTAAAATCTGCCAACACATTCCGAGCAGATCCTGATATTCCTTTGACTATCCAAGTCAATAATCACCAAGGAGTCCACAAAATAACCGGCCCGGCCAATGGTCAATTATTTTTGTCAGCCAATGGAGACTTCCAAGACACACCCACTCAAAAAGGTTTAATCTTTTTTTTCGGAATGGCCTTTTTTCTATTTTTGACCATTGCCAACCAAATCGCCAACAAACTAAGCCAAAACAGCCCGGTTAAAGGAACCATCTTTCTTTTATCCATCTTAACCGTTATTACTATTTTTCTATACCTTTTTGACCCGGCGTCACAGTTGAATGGTCTTGGTTTTTTGGCAGAAACTTTACAGATTAAGGTTCTTAATTCTTCTCTTGCGGTACTTTTATTCAACTCCATCACCTTTGTTTGGCTAATGATTTATCTAAACAAAACCTACGTCTTTAAAGAAAATAAAAACTTAAAGCGCTGGCAAAAATTCATCATTAGCATTACACTTAATATTGGCTTAATGACCGGCATTGTCTTTGTGCTGGAAATCTATAAGCAAATTATTATTTCTTCAAATATCAGCATCAACTTTCTCACTATTTTACAGCACAAACTAGACAGCGTCCTAGGGCTTGCCGTGATGATTATTCTGCTGGCGGCTTTGGTTCTTTTTGCGCTTTGGATGATAAAGTTTATTAACCAATTGGATTTAGGTAGGTATGAGCGAGCCTTTTGTATTACGGCAGCGTTTGCGATTGTCTTGGCTGCATTATTAATTACAGACTCCCCTTACCGCAATTCGATTTTGTATGGTTCGGCGATTTTACTGCCATTTGCATTAGATTTTTATATCACAGACAAAACCCGGAAAGAGCCCTATGAGATCTATATATGGTTTGGTCTGACATCTTTATTTGCAGCGGTTGCCCTAAACTCTTTTCAATATTCAAGAGAAATTATTGAAATGCAGACCTATTCAAAAGTGCTCTCCGAAGAAAGAGATACCGTTGCCGAAAGAGAAGTTCTTGCCAAAGTAGATGATATTATTTTTGACCCTAATTGGGACAGCATTTATGCCCCTCTACCCTATTATTATGACTACGACAAAGCCCAATTGCTCCTATTAAACCATTTTCAGTCAAGCAAATACCTGACAAATAATTTCTCTTCAAACTTCTTTCTCTTTAGTGATAATGGCCCTTCTTTCAAGGATCAATTACTAACGGAAGCAGAATACCGAAACAAAATTGCGAATGCCACCGAGATATACCCCTATGAAGGATTATACCTACTCAACAATCCGGATGGTGGGTTCTCCTATTTTATCGAAAGAAATATTCGGATAAAGGATATTGATGAGACCTTAGTCATTGAGTTGAAATCTGAAATTTTAGGCAACGAAAACATTAACTCCCCCATTTTTTCTTCTAACACAGAGTTTGTTAAGCTGAAGAATATTGGGAACTATGAATTTGCCACCTTCAAAGGCAATAATTGCATTCGCCGCAAGGGCTCCATCCAGAATGAATATTACGCCATGAAGGAGATTCCGCCTTTAGGTCAGGGCAAAGAGTTCAAAAAAGGAGCCTATATTGAATACCTATATCACAGCCCAAACGGTAATGTTGTTCTTATCAAGAGAAAGACAGGAGGCTTAATGCAGTTTCTGTCGCTTTTTGCCATGCTTTTCTTTTTGATTTCTACGCTTTCTATTTTGGCTAATATTGCCAACCATATCCTTCATTTTATCCCGGACGGCTTACAGCTCAAACTACTTCCGGGACATTCATTTTATGCCAAAATTCAGTCCGGATTTCTAGCTCTTATTTATGTTTCTTTCTTTTTTATTGGCATCGTTACGGCCGTTCACTTCAATACATCTAACAAGCACTATCACAACAAAAGATTGTTAAGAAAAAGTAGAGCCATTCACACGGCATTAAACTACTCACTTTTGGACTTACCCAACACGACTCCCATTAAAAAGCTTCAAGAAAAAGTAGAAGCCCAAATTGAGCCATTATCTATTATTCACAAAATGGATGCGATTAACTTTTACAACCTAGATGGTAAGTTGATTTTTTCTTCTAAAAGTGAGATTTTTCTCAAAGGAGTAGTCCCCCCGGAGATGGACGCCTACGCCTACAATTATCTATCCAAACGAATCTCTGCTCAACAAATCAACA
>JALVCY010000510.1 GCA_027009605.1 Saprospiraceae bacterium | reverse complement strand
TATGTCCGCTTTAATCGCTTTCGGAATAGTAGGCAAATCAAAAATGCCTTCCAACTTTGCAGAAACTAAACCGGATTCAATAATCAAAAACTTATTGTTCGGGTCTGCCAAATCTAAAGAAATATTAGCAGAATCAAGTCTGTAGGAATCTGTTTTGTCTATGAGCCGGACATTTTTGACCAAGGCAGCGCCGGTAAGGGTTTTGGCATTTTTGCCCTTCAGGTTTAAGTCAAACTCACCGGTAATAATTAGCGGCTTTTTTGCCAAGTTTAACTTATACAAGTCGAGTTTTTTGACCTTTGAATCAAAATTGTACTTGGCAATCGAATCCGTAAAATCCACGGCTCCATTAAAGTCAAAATCGAAGTCCTGATTATGGCTTTTTAAAGTCCCATCGAAAAAGTTTTTTTCTAATTTCCCATTTAAGAAAATATCTTTGTACTCATAGTTCTTGTAGGTCAAGTGCTGGATGGTGCCTTCTAAAATAGCATGGGCATTGTGCAATCTGATGCCGCCCCCTTCTTTGACCGAAGAATGGAAAGTAATACGCCCCAGCTTGTTGTTATCAAACCAT
The DNA here is from genome assembly GCA_027009605.1 of Saprospiraceae bacterium. Classification (GTDB taxonomy): domain Bacteria; phylum Bacteroidota; class Bacteroidia; order Chitinophagales; family Saprospiraceae; genus HyVt-613. Next base: position 24,421 of record JALVCY010000510.1, on the reverse strand, counting down.
TTGCCCAAGTCAAAGTCATCGACGGAGAGTTTGCCCGAATATTTGGCCTGTTCGGTGCCGTTTTTGATGTCCAAATTCATATCTCCTTGGATGGTGCCGATATCGGTTTCTAATTCACCGAAAGCCACAAAGTCTTTGAAGAATCCTTCAAACTTACCCTTAAATCTCAATTGGCCTAGACTGAAAACACTTTTAGGCGGTTGAAAATCGGGCAAAAGCATTTGGAGCGTATGGACATCCGTATGGAGTTGTTTGATGTCCAAGTTAAGAGAAGCATGTGCTTTGTCGAGGATATTATTTGCTTTTAGGTTGCCCAATAGGGATAGATTCCCAAGTGACAATTCTAAGTTATTGGCTTTCGGATTGGCGACTTTTCCGAATAGATTGCCGGAGATGTTGATGGTTTTATTCCTATGTAGCCGGAAAAACTTATTGTTATCCAATTTTTTTGCAAAATACAGTATGTCTCGAATGGCGATTTTGCTCTTTGTGAGATTGAGTTTTAAAAATACATCTTCCTTAAAGTTTTTAAAGGCCTGAAAAGAATTGTACTTTAGAGAGAGAAAGTTTTTTATTTTGGTGCCTTCATCTAAGCTTTGTTTGGGGGTTTGGAGTAAAAAGCCTTCGACCCGTGTTTCTTGGTTGTCCAAAGTTAGTTTTTTAGCCGCAAGGCGCTGAATCTCAAAACCGGATTGCTCTTTCAGGCTGAGTTGGTTAATGGTCGTTGACAATTTCTGATCCTGAAAATTGAAATGTTTGATATTCAGATTGATGTCTGACAAGTCCAAGTGATTGAAATCGACGACATGGATGAGTAGGGTGTCCCTAGTCAAAGATTTTGCAAAATTGTCAGAAGAAAACCTTCCGGAACTCAAGGATAGGTTTTTGATGGCGATGGAAAACGGTTTGGTGGCAGCTTGGGTTGGTGTCGAAGTACTATCCACAAATTTGGGGATATGCTTGAAAGTGGAAAATAAGGGATGATCCAACTCCACGTTATTGAGAACAAAACGATTTTGATTCAAGTCTATAGAATCCACCAAGATTTCGCCATAATACAAGAAGGCATCCATATTTTTTTGAGTCCGTTCATCTTCCTTGCGGAAATGGACTTCATCCAGGGTGATTCTTTTTAACGCAAGTGAAAGCTTTGGCTTGGTTTTAGGCTTGTCTCCCTTAAAATAGTCCAATATAAACTGGCCATTATAGGCCAAAGAATCCGCCGGTCGATGCCAATAAATATTGGCTTTTTTTAGTTGTATTTCGTTGATTCTAAGCTCATTATGAAGTAAGGAGAGCGCCCCTTCTTCAAGTGAAACTTGTACTTTTTGGGCATACAGCAAGGTGTCTTGTTGACGATCTTCCACATAAAGGTCTTTGAGCCAAAAACCATTGAGCAGGCTAAATTTGAAAGCGGAGATGCTGATTTCTGTATGTAATTCGGATTTTAGTTTTTGAATGGTTTTGTCCTTGATATAGTTTTGGACGGCCGGAAGCTGGATAAGGAAGGCAATTAAGAGAAAAAGGAAGACCAAAATAATACCAATCCTTTTCGGCCATTTGACCAAAAAGCGATAAAATTTCTCTGTCCTCGTGCGTTTAGGACGGTTGTTTTTATCCTTTTTCTCTGTTTGCATTACCCTACTAACGTGTGAACCAATATACAGTTTCTCCGATTGGCTGTGTTTTAACTTTAATTTAACCCTATGTTTTTGGGAAGGTTTGAGCGGTAGATTTTTGTCGCTACATTTGTAGTGCGTGCACAAAGGTAGAAAGAATTAGGAAGAAGGTGAGAAGCAAGAAAAAAAAAATAAAAATGTCCTACCCAAAATTAGGTAAAAAATGAAATATCGAAAAAATGGATATATAAAAAAATGTTTGTAACAACCTAATAATCAAAGAGTTATGATGGGATTTAAATAAAATTTGTGTCTTTTTAGGTGAACGCTTAGCTTTGTGATGCACAAAGGACAATTCTTTTCTGTCCAATTCTAGCAATAAACAAATTGCCATCTATCGTTAGTTTCGCAATTTATTTATAGATTTGCGTATAAATTTCCCAGATTTATTGAGTTTTTTTCTCTACTGAAGGCAGCATTAAGCCTGAAAAGCGAATCTCATAACAAAACAAAGACTTATGCGACAATTACTTGCACTGCTAGTGCTACTCTGGACTGTAAACACAATCGATGCTCAAATTACGCCCTGCAACAGCAGCGATCCCTTGGTGTACGATAATTGTACGGCAGCATGTACCGTCTGTGATATAGGATTATTGTCGGGATATGTCGGTAACTCCAGTGCGTGGACAGCAGATAATGCGGCTGCCTTGGCAGGCTTTTGCAATGATAATGGTACAATCGAGAATAATGGTTGGGTTGCTTTTGTGGCCAGCTCTTCGGTATTGGAGATAAAGATTGTCTATTCTAATTGTACCGGCTCAAGTAATTCCTCTTCGCAGGGCTTACAAGCGGCTATTGTTTCTTCGCCGGATTGTAGTACTTTTACGACATTGGCTTGTAAATATACCGCTACTGCAGCAGCGAATGATTCATTTAATTTGGTTGCTAATAACTTGGTGGTCGGACAGACCTACTATGTGATGTTAGATGGGTTTGCCGGATCGGTCTGTGATTTTACGGTTGAGGTGATTCAAGGTGCGGGTAGTCCGGCGGTCGGTCCTTCTACACCGATTACGGGGCCGCAGCAGCTTTGTCCTAATGAGGCCGGTCAATATACTTTTGGCCCGGTCACCGGAGCCTATTATGCGACGGTGGATTTGCCGCCCGGTGCGACGATAAATGGAGAAAACCCGGCCATCATAACGTTAGATGCGATGACTCCGACGTCGTTCTATGTGGACTTCGGCGCAAATGAGACATCCGGTCAGATATGTATGACTCCATTTAATGGTTGTAATACGGGTACTCAGGAATGCTTTCCCGTGACCATAGCCGCTATTCCACCGACCCAATTAGAACCGGACACGGTGTGTTATGGGGAGACTTATACCGGTATAGACGGTAATACCTACACCAATAATACGACCACTACCTATCCTGTAGATTTTCCGATTCAGGCTTTGTTTGGAGGGGGGGCAACACAAACGTGTGACAGTATTGTAAATATCAATATGGTGTATTTGCCTAATATGGTGGTCAATTCTCCGACGGTTTATGCTTGTGAAGGGGATACGATTTATATAGGAAGTACGCCTGTTTGGCAGACGGGACAGCAAAGCATTGTGGCGCAGTCGCAAAATGGATGTGATAGTACCGTCAATGTCTATGTTCAGTTTATTGATAACAGTGCTTCCGCAAATGGGCCCTTGAGTATTGATTGTAATAATAATGCCCAGTTGGTGGGGTCAGGAACCACGGGGGGAAGTTATGAATGGTATGATCCCAATGATGTCTTGTTAAGTAATACTACGACGGCATCAGCCACCATTGATGGAGACTATTATTTCGTAGTCACCAACACATCCAATGGAATGACTTGCAAAGATACGGCTTTCGCAACGGTGACAGCGGACTTTACACCGCCGGCTAATGTGACGGCATCGGCTGCCGGTACGATAGGTTGTGGCGCCAATTCATCCACGACCATCTCGGGGAGCTCATCCACACCGGGAGCCACATACGAATGGTTAGATCCCAGTGGGACTTCCATGGGCTCAACCAATCCTGCGACGGTGTCCCAAACGGGAACGTATCAATTTATTGCGACCAATCCAACAACGGGGTGTAAAGATACCGTTGATGTTTTAGTGCAAGCGGATGCTTCTATACCTAGTATATCAGCTACCGGAGGAATTATAGATTGTAATAACCCGATGGCGACCATTACGGCGACATCTACGACAGGAGGTGTGGATTATTCTTGGTCAGGGCCCGGTGCTTATACCTCCGCAAATGCAACCAATTCTGTTTCTACACCGGGAAGCTATTCGGTAACGGTGACAGACCCCGGCAATGGATGTACCAACTCTACCTCTGTGATTGTGGCAGATAGCACGGCTCCGCCTTCGATTGTGACCACCGGAAATATTGTCGGTTGTACGGGAGCGGCGGTTTCCATTACGGCTTCATCCAACACGGGTATCTCTTTTGATTGGTCCGGACCCGGAGGATATACTTCTTCCGTACAAAATCCTAATGATGTTGTCCTAGCCGGTAATTATACTGTGACAGTGACAAATCCGAATGGATGTACGAGCACAGACGTGGCCACCGTAAATTCGGATAACAATACGCCGGTGATTTCTTTGAGTGGAGGTATTATTTCTTGTACCAATGCGAATATCCAGGTCTCGGTCAGTAGCAATCCTAATACCGGCGTGGGTTATGCTTGGAGCGGCCCTAATGGTACGACTGAGACAACACCCATAATAAGTACATCTGTGCCGGGTACATATTCTGTAACGGTGACCAATACGACAAATGGGTGTACGACTACAGATGCTGTAGTGGTTGATGCAGATACCATTTCGCCAACGATTAATTTGATAGCAGATGATAATCTAATCAGCTGTACGAATCCGGATGTCCTGCTCACAGCCAACTCTAACGGAACGACTTATACTTGGTCCGGTTTGGGTATTGTTGGTTCGGGATCTTCGGCTACGGTGACACAAGGCGGCACCTATATGGTACAGGTAACCGGAACCAATGGTTGTAATTCCAGTGAGTCAATTGTGATTCAGGAAAACACCACCCATCCAGTGGTAACGGCTCAAGATGTTGATATTACTTGTATGGATCCCAATCCTACCATTACCGCTACTTCTGTTGCCGGAGCCAGCTATAGTTGGACAGGGCCGAATGGCTTTTCAGCCAATACAGCTTCTACTACGATTTCAGAAGGAGGCAGTTATACCGTAGTGGCCACCGATGGGACAAATGGATGTACCGGTACGACTACCATCATGGCCAATAATTTAGTTAATCAGCCATCACTTGTTATTACAGATGATAGCTTGGGGTGTGGTAGTGGGGCTATGGCTCAAATATCTGCGGTTACCTTGACGGCCAATCCTTCCTATAGTTGGAGCGGACCGAATGGATATACCGGCACAGGGAGTCTTGTTTCCGTTCAAGACACTGGTATCTATACTGTGACGGTAACGGATCCGGCCACCGGTTGTACGAATTCCGGAGTCGCTCATGTTTATCCTGATATGGATGCGCCCACGCTTACGACGCAGAGTGGATTGTTGAATTGTACTTATGCCGATGTTTCTTTGAGTGTCACTCCGGAGCCAAATGTGACTTATTCTTGGTCAGGCCCTTCCGTTAATCAAACCGGAACATCCATCCTAGTAAATACCTTCGATGTCTATACCGTCGTAGCCACAGCACCTAATGGTTGTACATCTTCTGCAACAGTCGTAGCGGTGGCGGATACCGTCGTACCGACCTTAACCGGACTAACCAAAACCAACGATTTGAGTTGTGCCAATCTTAGTGCAGATTTGTCGGCAACGACGAATGCAATTTTTTATGACTGGGCCGGACCCAATGGAGTCACTTCTAACAATATGCCGTACACTGTTTATCAAGGAGGAACTTACGATTTGGTGCTGACCGGTGCCAATGGTTGTTCGGTAACATCAAGCATTGTAGTTGATCAAGATACCATTACGCCCGATGTTGCGGTGGCAGATGGTTATATTGGATGCGGCACTCCGAATGCTAGTTTAGAAGCGACGTCAAATGCCAATATCACCGCCTATTCTTGGAGCGGCCCCAATAGCTTTACAGGCAATACGGCGATTGTAACGGCTTCTGAAGGTGGTATCTATACCGTTGAAGTGACTGCAGATAATGGGTGTACCAATACAGCTGATGCCTTGGTTAGTGATGATTTTACGGAGCCATTGGTTTCGGCGCAAGGCGGTACGTTGACCTGTACCGATACCCAAATTGATTTACAAGGGGGCTCCTTGACTACCGGTGCTACCGGAGTTTGGACAGATGCCGGCGGGGGAATAGTTGCCAATGATTTTACTTTTTCGGCAACGATACCCGGAGACTATACACTGACTGTGACCGGGCCCAATAATTGTGTACATGATACGACCGTGACGGTTCTAGAGAATACGACACCGCCTAGTGCTTCCGCAAATGCACCGGATGAATTAACTTGTACCAAGACCCAAGTGCAAATAGAAGGCAGTCCGAGTAGTGGGGTGGATTATAGCTGGAGCGGACCGAATAGTTTTGCTTCTACCGACCAAAATCCTACAGTCTCTGACCCGGGTGATTATACGCTTACTACGACTGATCCTGCCAATGGGTGTACTGCCACGGCTGTCGTCACTGTCAATTTGAATGCGGTCTTACCGGATTTATTGGCTAGTGGGGGAGATTTGGATTGTAATCAAACTTCCGTAAACTTGACCAGTTCTTCTAGCGTAAGTGTGACCTATAATTGGACGGGGCCGGATATCACCAATCCGGCATTGCAGAATCAGACGGTTTCTACGCCGGGGAATTATACCATTGAAGTGACCGCTGCCAATGGTTGTAAACACGATACGACCATCGTCGTGAATCAAGACATTGCTCCTCCGGCCAATGTGGTCGCCACAGGAGGTACTATTTTGTGTGGAAATCCAAACATTACCCTTTCGGGAAATTCAAGTACTGCCGGAGTGACTTATTCGTGGACGGATCCGGGAGGAGTACTGTATGACACACAGAATCCAACCGTAGATGCTACCGGAATCTATTTATTGACGGTAACGAATCCGGCCAACGGTTGTACGGCCACAGATACGACAGAAGTCAAGTTAGATGCGAATGCACCGGTGGCTTCCATTAGTGCAGATGGGGATTTGACTTGTAATAATTCCAGTGTAAACCTAACAGGTACTTCTAGTGCACCGGGTTCTACATTTGATTGGACGACCCCATCCGGAGCTAGTTTATCCGGTATGGGACCGCACAATGTGACAGAAGTAGGAAACTATAAGCTGGTGGTGACCGCACCAAACGGTTGTTCGGCTACACAAAATATATTCCCTGTGGATACGATTACACCCGGAGCGACGGCGGATGCTTTTGTCTTGACTTGTGCAGCGCCTAGTGGTACATTGACGGGAAATCATGCGCCCGGTTTGAGCGCAAGCTTTGCTTGGAGCGGCCCGAATGGGTATGCGAGTACCGATTCGATAGCTCAAAATGTGGTGGATGCAGGTATCTATACTTTGATAGTGACCAATAATCAAAACGGATGTTCTACTACAACTACAACCGAAGTAACGTCCATCCAAAATAATCCGGATGTATTTGCCAATGACGGCGTCTTGGATTGTACAAATCCTGAAATAACAATAGATGCCGGAAGCCAAACTGCCGGAGTGACCTTCTCCTGGACGGGGCCTGGTGGATTTACTTCTGACCAAGCGAAGCCAAAAGTAACCGTAGGTGGTCAATATACTTTAACTGTTTTTGAAGCGGCATCAGGTTGTTCTTCTCAGGCGATAGCCACCATTGTAGAAGACAAGAATCCACCTAACGTGTCGATAGATCCCGCCAATTTATTAATTACTTGTGCTGTTCCTAACGTCACTATTTTAGGCAATTCTACGACCACCGGTGTGACCTATGCTTGGTCAGGGCCCAACGGCTTTACATCCACGGATAGTCAACCAGTGGTAACCAATGCCGGGCTTTATACCTTGACCGTTACCGGCCCCAATGGGTGTACGGATACGGCCACCAAACAAGTGGATAAAGACAGTGATTTCCCGGACTTGGAGACTTCAGTCGATGGTATTTTGACTTGTGCCGTCAATCAAGTTGATATTCATGTGGTAGAAAAGACAGGCAAGAGTATGACTTATGTCTGGAGCGGCCCGGGCAGTTTTACAGGAACGAACGCAGATGAAACCGCTACACAACCCGGCATCTACCATGTCGAAGGGGAAGCAGCCAATGGGTGTAAAGTAAGCACTCAGGTTGTGGTGGAGATCAATGATACCCAACCGGACGCACGAGCAGGGGGTGGTTTTGAAATTGACTGTACGACTACGGAAGGAGTCTTAAATGCGGATGGCTCTGCGACCGGCCCAAATATTTCTTACCAATGGAGTACCAATCAAGGTCACATTGTGGATGGTGCGGATAAACCCAATCCGACTGTCGATGGAGCCGGCGACTACATTCTCGTGGTGACGGATGCGACTAATGGCTGTACCAATTCTTCTACGGTGACGGTCACAGCTAATTCGGAGATTCCAAGCAGTTTGAAATTTAGATTGCAGCAAGTATCTTGCTATGGAGAAAACGATGGTTTTGCTTTAATTGAAAGCGTAGTAGGGGGGACGCCACCATTTAAATATTCCTTTAATGGGGGACCATTTGATACCAAAATCAACTTTATGGATTTGGGCCCCGGAGATTATCCCATCTCTGTCGTGGATGCCAATGGTTGTAAGTTGAATACCGGAGTTTCCATAGTGGAGCCGGATTTGTTGACGGTGGATTTAGGGCCGGATCAACTGGTTACCTTAGGAGACTATGTGGAAGTGGAAGCTAAAGTAAAAGATACCAAACGAATAGCCGCCGTAGCTTGGGAGCGCATGGTAGATACTTCTTGTTTGGCGACCAATCCAATGGCTTGTTATAACCAAAATTTTGTGGCGTTGGAGACGACTGTTTTTGATGTTGCGGTGACAGATACTAGTGGATGTGCGGCCAGTGACCGGATGACAGTTTTTGTAGAGAAGCCACGAAATGTTTATTTCCCGAATATCTTTTCACCCAATGGCGATAATTACAATAATGGCTATGAAATTTCCACAGGAACGGGTGTAGCTGCCATTCAATCCTTTAGGATATTTGATCGCTGGGGCAATATGATTCAGGAAGTAACTAATATCCGGCCGGGACAAAATATCCTGATTTGGGATGGGACATATCGGGGCAAGATTGTCGATCCCGGTGTGATGATTTATAAAGCAGAAGTACTCTTCTCGGATGGTGAATTTAAGACCTACACAGGGGATATAACGGTGATTCGATAAGCGTTGAACCATCGGATGAAAGGGCGATAGTGCAAGTGGCGCTGTCGCCCTTTTGATTTCTTAGGGGCGCATTCGCTTGCGCAAAAAAATACCCAACCAAAATGACTTTCGGTTGGGTACAAACATGTTCAAAGATAGGAATTTTCTGAAAAGTCCCTGGATTATAATAGTCAATTGTGGGGAGAACCTTCACGTTTGTTGTCGGTATTGCTAGTAGCTTCGCTACCAGGGAGCTCTAAATACATCGTGCCATGGCTTTACCGATGAGTTTACTCAGGAAAGTACTCTATTCAAAAACTACCACAGGCAACTTTTCGTTAGAGAACCCACTGTTCTGTTGTTCAAGTGAAATCCATAGATTGTATGTAGTTATCATAAAGAAACCAAATATTTTTTTGTAGTCTCAGGAGCAAATTCTAACTTCCAACTTTTCGGAGTAAATTCATTGCTATAACAATGACTATCCTGCAAGAACCATGCAAAAATGTTGGCATGTATTGTTCCAAAGGCCTTGATACTGTTATGGTTAGGATTAAATAGGGGCGTATAAGATTTTTTCTTTTCAGGAAAAATGGACACTATTTAGATAAAATTTAAGGAATGTGTATTTGTTAGGTTTATCATGCAGGGAAAAGAAGGGATGCTGAATATCTTTTTTAGGTTCTTTTTTGTATTTGAACTTGCCAAAAGTTTAAAATGTCCGAAAAGTCCACTCTGCCGGAAATAAAAGCATGAAACAAAATTTTATTTGGCTACAATGCATAGTGGTGACAAGCAAAAAGAAACTTTCGACAGATAATTTACTCAAGTTGCTGTAGTTGCCCTTTTTGCACTTGTTTTTGCTAAAATTTTCTCACGTAGGGACGCACGGCCGTGCATCTCTACGTCAACATCCACAAAAATGCCTATTTTCTACCTAAAAATTGGGACACCTAAACAGTTACTTTATTTTTTTGTAAACCTTTGATCCTTAACCTTTTACCTTTAATTGCTGCCTAGCCGTTAGACCACAACACCGCTACATCGTTGGTTGCCTTCGGCGTTCAAGTAGCAAGATTTCTTTCCTGCCGACCTTTAACCTTTAACCCTTAACCTTTATTGACCGGTGGTTTTAGAAAGATATTTGAAATAAGGAATAAAAAAGATTCATGTTTTGATATGTAGAGCCTTGAAGATGAATGAATAATACATTGGAATAAAATTTATATTAATAACATTTCTCTTACGGTCTTTAATTTGTAGAATGGATAGGCGACCAATGAATGTGGATTAAATAACCCAAATTGATATACCCTGCATAGCTTAATTCCCCCCTTTTTTTTCTCTAAAGTTTAAAAAGACGAATTATGAAAGCAATTTTTACTTATACCCTGTTTTTGGGATTGCTATTATCAATGGCATCCTGCACCAAGGACAAAGATGGTCTGGTCGCTCCTAGCATCCAAGAAGGAATCCATTTTAGATACGATGGTGCATCTTTTGAACCGACCGAAGTGGACAAAAGCTATACCGATGGGAATGTATATTTTAAAGGAAGAGAAGAGCCTTCCCAAACGAGCATTAGTTTTATCATTCGAGATAGAATCGTAGAAGGTGAATACAACTTTGCTCAGATGCATAATGTGAGCATGAAATTTCAGCCCTATAATGATGAATTGTTTTTACCCGTTGCCGGAAAATTCAACCTATACGAATTGGACAAAGAAAGTGGACATTTGAAGGCCTTGTTTGATTGCGTTTTGAAGAGCAAAACGACCGGTCGAATCATTCAAATCACTGACGGAAGTATTAATATTGATTATTAACTATATTGACTAAATTTGTAGCCGAAAACTTCCTGCCAATTGGGTAGGAAGTTTTTTTTTGTTGTTATGAACGCTAGTTTTTGGTATAAAATACCTTTAAGACACCTCCCTGAGTTACGATTCTTCAGCTTTGCGCCATTCTGCTTCCGTAATACGTGCTTGGAGCCGCTGCACCAAGCCTTTTACCGTAAGGCCTTGTACCAAAATGGAGAAAATAACAATCACATAAGTAATGGTCAAAAATAAATCCCGGAATGGGTTATCCCCCGGAATAGAAAGTGCCAGCGCTATGGATATGCCCCCGCGCAAGCCCCCCCAAGTCATGATAATACCCGTATAGGGGACAAAGTTGAGCTTCTTGCGAAAAAATAAAATGGGCAACGATAGCGAAATATAGCGAGCCAGTAAAACAATGATAACGGATATCAAGCCCATGACCACATAGACCGGTTGCCAAGTCATTGCTATCATCTCCAATCCAATCATCACAAAGAGTATTGCATTCAAAAAGACATCCATCATCTCCCAAAACTTATCGACATACATTTCTGTAATCTCGGACATCGTGGTCGCCCGAAGCGTATCATGACCTACTATCAAACCCGCCACAACCATGGCCAACGGCCCGGAAAAATGTAGTTTTGACGCCAGTAAATAACCACCCATCACAATAGCCAAGGTCAACATGACTTCCACATCATAATTGTCTATGGCCTTCAGCATCAGATAAGCTACATAGCCCAACAATAGTCCGAGTGCGATGCCCCCGCCGACTTCCGTCAAAAGCAAATGCCCGACTTCTCCCAAGCCCACGCTTTCCCCACTATGATTAAAGGCCATACTGTAAATCGTGAGAAAGACAACCACACCGATGCCATCATTAAATAGTGATTCACCGACGATTTTGGTTTCCAATATTTTGGGGGCGCCTGCTTTTTTTAGGATACCCAAAACCGCTATCGGGTCGGTCGGCGATATCAAGGCGCCAAATAGCAAACACAATATAAACGAAGGGGAAAACCCCAAAAAGGGCAAGAGTAAATACACCAATCCCCCGATAACAAAGGTCGAAACCAGTACGCCAAAGGTCGCAAAGACCAAAATGGGGTAGCGCTGGATTTTTAATTGGTCAAAGCTGGTATGCATGGCGCCGGCAAAAAGCAAAAAACTCAGCATAATATCCAATAAGATGGTCTTAAAATCCAATTGGGCGACCAGATTCTCCGCAAAATGCTGCAATTCCGGGAAAAACCGTCCAAAAGACACGATTCCCAGCGTAAATAAAATAGTGATAAGCATCAATCCAATGGTATCCGGGAGCCGGATAAATTTTTCGTTGATAAATCCGAAAAGTGCCGAAATGACTATGATAATGGTGAGAATGTTAAAAAAATCCATACTGTTTGATCCCGTCAATTAGATGTTTGCAAAGGCAATGATACGGTTTTTTTGTGAAAATTTGTCCTTTTTGGGGTGTCTTGTTTTCTTTGGGGGGGGCAATACATTGGATTTTGATTCCTTACAATAACTGTTTAATACCCTGTTGAACAGTTGATTACCGGAAAAACCAAGAAGTCGCCGCAAATAGATAACCCGTATAATCTTGCGCATCGGCAATGATTAAAAGAGTCCGGTTTTTGTGGCGATCAAAAGCAGCGAGTAGGGTGAATCCGTTGGTAGCACTCTTGAGAATGGCTACTTCGTTTTTGTGAAATTTTGTTACATGAAAGCCATAGGATGAATAAGTATTTTTTTGGAGTCCGGTCGCAAAAATTGGGTAGGAGCCGGTTTCGTCTTTCTGCGCTTGAAGGTAGTTAAATAGTTGATTTGGAGTCATTTGTAGGCCTTTTGCGCAAGTAAATTGATAGTAGCTTATAGGGGCGATGGGATGCCCTTCTTTATAACCTTGATTGCTTTTTCCTTGTGCCTTTGGGGGGTGGATACCTTTTTGCGCAAGCAAGTACTGGAGCAAAGCATAATCCACCGTGGAATACTTGTATTGACCCGCCTGTAGCAGCGAAAAGGAATGGAAAAATTCCAATAATGCGGTATCCGGATAAAAGCGATAGGGATGAACCGGGTCTTTTTCATAGGCCCCAAAATTAGTGGGTATTTTGGGCAAGCCCGAATAATGAATGAGCAAAGATTCGATGGACGTGGTCGTGGGATTTTGATAATTTGAAGGCAGGTAAGAATTGATGTCATCGGACAATTTAATCTGACCATCTTTTACCAGCGCCATGATTTGCTGTGCCGTCCAAAATTGGGACAAATCCCCGATGCTAACCAATTTATCCAAGTCCAAAACGGTACTGTCTCCGGGATGAAAATCGAGTTGGATTTGTCCTTCCTGTCCATCGCGGGCGTAAAGAATTGCGAGATTAGGTACCTTGTCCACACGCAAACCGCTTTCCTTATAAATGGAGCGGATGAGTTTTTTTTCAAGCCTGGAATAGGCTTGCGCAAACATAGAAGTCCCGGAGAAAAAGAGTAGGAATCCGCAATAAATTAGACGCTTCCAAGGCATTTTTTCGGTAATAACGAATATTGGGGGAAGCTAGTATTTAAACCGTTCCCCCAAAAGTAAAGACTAAAAATAGAGTCCACTAACCATCCTTTAAAACGACCGTGAAACTTGTTTTACCTTGCCAATACCGGAAGAAGAAAGCGAGGTGATTTTGGGTTCTCCACTGTAGCGAAATGAGCCTATGCCGCTGTGGTCAATGGCCAATTCCATATCTGCTCTTACTTTGACATTGCCTACGCCGGCGTTATCAATATCCAAGAAGCCAACGGCTAATTCGGACGCATCTAAATTGCCTACAATGGAACTGTTGATGTCTGCTTTTTTGACTTGGCCGGCTAGGTAAATATTTCCTACAGCACTAAAATCCGCATCTAAGTATTGCGCTTGAATGGTCAAATCCATATTGCCTACGGACGAATCATCAATTTCAAGAGAGTGGAATCGGAGTGTGCCATCAGAGTTTAGCTTTCCGACCATATTGGCTTCCAAGGACTTAAAGTCTGTAAAGACAAGAGTGACGTTTATTTTTTTATGTCGTTTGAGATTCATTTTTTTGGGGAAATGGATGTCTAATTTGCTTCCTTTTTCGTCCACGATGATATACTGCTGCAAATTTTCTTGGGCTTCTACGGTTACTTGATTGTAGTTTCCTTGTTTTAAGGTTACATTAAAGACTCCGGATAATTCTAATTTTTGGAAGTTTTCGACATTGTAGGTCTTTGTTGTGTAGTCTCCTTTACCAAAAATTCGCTGGGCTTGTAAGCTGCCGGCTAAAAATAGAATCATAAGTAAGATGGATGATTGGAATCGTTTCATTTTCTTTTTTTTCTGATGGATGAATGATTTTGTACTAAGGAGTTCTTTTCTTTTGAATGGTTGCTTTGGTTTTGATATTTTGAGAACTTGGCGAGTGAAATTGCTATCCGAGCAAGCTTACTTTAGTTGGAGCTGATTGGCATTCCGGTTGATGTAGTAATAAGTCTGTAGGTTGGCATTCATATATTGCAGCATATCTTGGACTTTTTCGGGGTATTGTTCGGCATAATTGGTGTGGTCTTCTTTTGGGTATTTGTAGAGGCCTACACTTTTATCTTGTTTTTGGATAAGCAGGAAGCTGGTGTCCAATACCGCCAATTTGTCATCTCCATTGATGAAAATATAAGGGCGGTCTTGTTTGCGCAAATCAATACCTAGAGTCGTATTGATATAGGGTTGATTGGTGATGCCCATGATGGTTGGGAAGCAATCAATTTGTCCGGCGATTTTGGAGACTTGTTTAGCTTGCACAAATTTGGGGGCATAAATAATCATCGGAATATGGTGATAATTGAGCGAAATGTCATATTTGACATCCATCGGTGCCCCGTGGTCGCCCAAAAGGACAAAAATAGTATTGTCAAACCACGGTTTTTGTTTGGCCATCTCAAAAAACTGCTGAATAGACCAATCGGCGTATTGAGTCATCTGCCATTCTTTAACCTTGCTTTTGGGCTTAAAATAGTCCGGCAAATAAAAGGGTAGGTGGTCACTTGTCGTGAGTAAGGTCGCAAAAAACGGTTGGTTTTTTTTCTGCAAAGAGTCCAATATCGGCATCGCATAACGAAATAAGTAATCATCCGGTACGCCAAAAGTGGTCTTGATTTCTTCCTTTGGATAGTCCTTCATGCTGTAAATTCTTTCAAAGTCATTGTTAATCAAGAATCCATAGATATTGTCAAATTTCTCACTGTGTGTGGTAAAAAATAGGGTTTTGTACCCCAATTTTCGCATGACGTGGGGCATTCCATCATACGCCTTGACATCTTTGAGCGGATGCATGCGATAGATGGACGGGTGGGAAAAAAGAGTCCCGAAAATGCCATTGAACGTATGTTCTCCCGCCGAGTAAAGATGATCAAAGTAGTAAGAACGATAGGAGAGACTGTCCAGAAAAGGCGTTAATTCATGGGGATTGCCATATCTCCCCATTTTGGCCGTACTCAGGCTTTCCATCAATATAATGACCACATTGGGTTTATTTGGGTTAACCGAATCCGGCTGAATGGCACGGCCTGTAGGTATCTCATAAGCCACGGTGTCCATCCCCAGATATTTCTGAACTAGGGAAAACGCTTGGGCATTATCCATAAAGTGAAGGGGTTTTTCTCCCGTTTCTACTTGGTCTAAGTAGCTTCGGAGAAAGAAGTAAGGCGGGTTTTCTCCTAACTCATTCAGAAAAACGTCATTGCTGATATAGGCATCCCGCACCAGTAGCGGTCTTTCCCCAACGCTTCCGCGCAAACCTAGAAACAGCAATAGGAGACTAATAATCGCCCTTAGGAAAAGTGTTTTTTTATTTTTTCGGGCAACCGGATTCGCTTGCGCAAAAATCCTTTTTAGTAACCGGTAAAAAATAAGCAATACCAAAAAAAACAACCCAAAGTATTTGTAAAAACTCGTATCGGTAAAAATCATGGATGTCACCACTTCCGGGTTATCCATCCAAGCAAACGCCCCCACCGAAAAATGAGAAAAGAAGTGATGAAAATAGGGTATATCCGCCGCACTGATAAAAAAGGACACACAAAACAGCACAAATACCAGCCAAAACACGAGTTTCGGGATAAATCGGCGGTGTGGCATCCCAATCTCCCAAACAAAAAGCAGTAAGGCCGGAAGTATCAAAACATAACTGGCTAGGGATAAATCAAATCGAAAACCCATACCAAAAGCCGCTAGAATGTCCTTAATTTTTACTTGCTTACCGGTCAGCCTATATTTTTCCGTAAGGAATAAGAGCACTCGAAAAATCGTAAAAATACTTAGGGCTAACAGGTAGGTTTTGGCTAAAATGGATAGGGTGGGGTGTTTTTGATTCATTCTTATATTTTTATTTACTCAATCAATGGGGCTAAAGCCCCGGATATTTTTGCTGTTGATAATCCGTTGGTTAAAACCAACGGTAAAGTTAAAACCAACGGTAAAGTTAAAACCAACGGTGAGTCTACTCCGAAAAGTCAAATGTAGTGGTTTGCTCTTGAGTCCACAAAATTTTATTCTGTTTTCGCTCTTATTTTAACCCCCTAAATCCCCCTAAGAAGTGGGGAGTTAAGGTAAACAGAATAAAATTTTGTTACGTGCTTCAATTTTTGACTGTAGTGACTTTTCGGAGCGGACTCAACGGTATAACGGCTAGGCGGCAAAAAAATCTTACAACTATATCAAATACAGAATCCCAAATATCATAGAATGAAGTAAAATCCCAACAAAAACCAAAATCTCTCAACTAGCGAAGCGAATCAACTAGCGAAGCTTGCGAGCGAATCAACTCTTTCAACTTTTTCAACTAACAGAATATCGAATGTAGAATCCCAAATATCGAATAATGAAGTAAAATCCCAATCAAAAACCCAAATCTCTCAACCTGCGAAGCTCTCAACCACGAAGTCCGTATCCACGATAGTAATCGGGACGAGTTCTCAACCTAGTGAGCCGTAGGCGAACGTCTCAACTATCTCAACTTAAAAAGCCTTCAATCCCAAAATCCGTTGTAGAAGCAAATCCGGATTAGGACTAATCTGTAGTTGCCGGGGCATTTTTTGCGCAAGCATTAAATCTCTTTCGATATCGAGCCGGTTTTGGTTGACGGCGTAGGTGATACCGGCTTGTTTAAATTTTTCCGCAAGGTAAATCTGTTCCGGCTGACCGGGAGTCGGGACAAAAAGAATGGTTTTTTTCTGTTGCCCAAAAAGGCCCATGGCCGCATAATCCATAATGGAGCTGTAGCCCGGGCGAGAGATAATCATGTGGCTCGAAGCCAAGATTTGAGTGAGTTGGTCTGTGGAGGCGTAGTCGATGATGGTCATGTTCTTTATGCGGTTTTGGGCGGATGTAAGTGGTTTGCCGCGGATGATAGCGGTTTTTAGCTTAGATGCTTTAAATTGTGTTAGGATTTGAGCTTCAAACAGACTGCGTTGGGGTTCCGGGCCGGAAAGGATTGCAGTGATGTCATATTTTATCGGAGAAGGGGGGAGTATCCGAAATCTGGATAGTCCGCCGATGTAGGATACTTTGTCCATTTGGGGTGGGTGAGCCAATTTTCCCGCAAGGTTAGGAGTATCCGGAAAATCCGGCACCCAAATCTCATCAAAAGGTTTTAATAAATACTTGTTGACCTGATTCACAGGCCAATCCATTAGGTGGCCGGTCAGGATATGCAATTGATGAGTAATAAAAATATTTTTAGTGAAGTCTGTATAACATCCGTATCGGTTGTCCGAGATAATAATGTCTGCTTGGATAGCTTTCGCCAAATGTCGAATGGCTTTTTTTTCTTTGGGGATGGTTTGCAAAAGATTTGAAGCTAGGTGGACACTATTTTTTAGTAAACTGCTGTGTTTGTATTGAATATTGTAGGAAGGGAGTTGGGTGGCCGGCAGGGTAGGGAAGTGGTCGGTCAAAACGGCTAGCGCTTCCCCATCAGAAGCCAAATGCACATGAAAGCCATTGTCCAAAAGTACCTGTATGATCGGAAGCATACGAGTCGCATGTCCCAATCCCCAATGGAGCGGTGCTATGATTACTTTCATTCGGTTGACTGTCTAAATCTGTAACTATTTGGCATGAATCTTGGCTTTTTTACTTCATCATTCTTTACTTATCCTTCTGTTTAGTGTTTGGATTGAGAGAGTTGAATCAATTCGCTAGATGATTTACTCGTCTCGCATCGCAATATGCCCAATTTAGCAATCGCCCTGTCATTTTGCAAAAAAACAAAAACAGAACGAATTGATTAGGCAGGACTATGTGAGAGAAAAAAATAACTCAAAGCATTCATAAGAGCAAGTTGCCGGAAAAACTTACAAAAAACATCCAAAAATACATTATTTTGGTCGTAAATTGCGTTTAAACCGAAAATAACTACTTAGAAGGAATCATTTTGGCTCAAAAGGTCTCTTTTGTCTCCTTAGTGCCTATGTCAAGTAGTTCCGATCAAAAAATTGAAAACTCATGCGTAAAAAATTCATTATTGGGATTCTACTTCTATTAACCGTGGCGTTTACGGTAAGTTCTTGCAAAACAAATAAGTGCAATTGTCCCAAATGGGAAGTCAAAGCAATTAATTAACGTTTTGGTATTTTTTATTCTGTTTTGTTCCGGTCTCCATTGTAGGGACGCACGGCCGTGCGTCCCTACAAAGAAGGTTTTTCATTTAACTCATCCGTATTTCGTCCATATTCCCATCATAGAAATGGTATTCAAGCAAGTGTGCTTCGGGATTTGGGGTAATTTTTATCCATTTGTTGTATTTAAGATACCATTTCATCTGGATGGAAGGGACTCCTTTTTTGAGATAGGCATGCACAAAGGGATGAACGGTAAGGGAAATTTTGCCGGAAGGTCTGGAGTCAAACAAGAAGCTAATATCTCTTTCTAAGTCATCAATCAATAAAATAGCCGCATTCACTTTTCCGGTGCCTTTGCAGACGGGGCATTGTTCGGCGGTGTTGATTTCAACTGCCGGTCTGGTACGCTGTCTAGTGATTTGCATCAAACCAAACTTGCTCAGGGTTAAAATAGTATGCTGGGCACGATCGGTTTTCATATACTCGACCATCTTTTGATAGAGTTCTTTGCGGTGTTTGGCATCTTTCATGTCAATAAAGTCAATGACGATTAAGCCACCGATGTCTCGCAACCGGAGTTGGCGAGCAATTTCTTTGGCGCTTTCAAGATTGACCGCCAAGACTGCTTGGGCTTGATCCTTTTTAGACATTTTGGGGCCACTATTCACATCAATGACATGCATCGCTTCGGTACTTTCGATGACGATATAGGCGCCGCTTTTCATGGTGGCGGTTTTGCCAAAGGAAGATTTGATTTGGCGATTGATGCCAAAAGTCTCAAAGATGGGTTTTTTCCCTTTGTAAAGCTTGAGAATATTGGATTTTTCGGCTACTCGAAGATCCAAAAAGGTTTTGATATTATCATAAAGGCCTTTGTCGTTGACGACGATTTTGTTAAAAGAATCCGTGACCAAATCTCTTAAAAGGCTAATGGGTTTGTCCAATTCGCTCAATAATTTCAAAGGTGGTTGAGCATTTTTGAGTTGTGCGTGGATTTTTTCCCATTTGGCAACAAGAATGCTCATCTCATCATGCAGGTCTGCGACCTTCTTGCCTTCAGCGGCTGTACGGATAATGACGCCAAAGTTAGCCGGTTTGATACTCTCCATCAAAAGATGAAGTCTTTTGCGCTCTTCTTGGTTACTGATTTTTTTAGAAACAGAAACGGTCGAGTTGAAGAGAGTTAAGACCATGTACCTTCCGGGAATGGTGATTTCACTGGTCAATCTAGGCCCTTTGGTAGAAATGGGCTCTTTGAGAATTTGTACAAGGATAGGCTCTTTTCGCTTTAAGACGGAAGAGATTTTGCCGGTTTTGATGATATCCGGCTCCAAAGTAAAGTCTTCTAAAGTAGCTTTTTGTAAGCTCCCCCCAATAGATTGACGGGTAAACTTGTTTAATGAGTTAAGTTTTGGGCCTAAATCACTATAATGTAAAAAGGCTTCTTTGCTGTGGCCAATATCTACAAAAGCAGCATTAAGGCCGGACACTGTTTTGGTTACTCTACCCAAAAAAATGTCTCCCACCATGAAGTTATTGCTTGATTTCTGACGGTGAATCTCCACTAATTTGGAGTCTTCCAGAAACGCAATTTCAACTTCCGTGGGTGATGAATTAATAACTAATTCTTTGTCCATCTTCCACAATGTTTTGTGCAGAGGAATAGAAATGTATAGGGCTGCCGGTTTGCAGGCAAATGGTGTTCAAATTGTGCCATCCTTACTTAAAAGTACAGATGTAGCGCTGCATGGAGCGTGCTTTTGGGCTACCAACAGGGTAGAATCAGCTTGCATCTTATCGCAAACTATGGGTTGGTGCATACACAAAAGCCATCCTAAAGCAGAAAGCATAGGACGCCATAGCAGTGCTGACATATCATCCATCATCTAAATCGAAGTCTCGGTGGTCAGCAAGTTGATAACCATAAGGGCTATCTAAATCTATATATAATAAAAGGCGATGTCCATACAAACATCAAAGAAGTGGAATAAGTAGTTGTAATAATCCAAATCTCTTAAAGGTGCAATCTCCCCAAGGAGGCATGCAAGCTATATCATAGCGAAATAGGCTATGATAGGGATTATTATAGTTAAGGTGAATGCCTATTCCCAAGGGAAATAGGCATCCTAAGTGATCCAACGATCTTATTCTTTGTTATCCACTACTTAATGAAAAGTATTGGACAAAAGCCTTTAAATACCTCTGCAATTGAGGTAAAAAATTATTTTTTCGTTTTGTGGCGATTCTTACGGAGTCTTTTTTTCCGTTTGTGAGTCGCTATCTTATGACGTTTTCTCTTTTTACCGCTTGGCATAAAACCGAAATTTATTGATTAAAAATTGAATTCAAAATTCGCTAGAAAAGAAACCAATTGTAAGTAAAGTGATTAATCTTCAGGTAGAGATTTTACTTTTTTACGAACTGAATCAACAAAAACCTTGGCTGGTTTGAAGGAAGGAATATAATGTTCAGGAATCACGATGGATTTCCCTTTTTTGATATTTCTGCCTATTTTTTTAGCTCTTTTCTTAATGACAAATGAACCAAATCCACGGATGTAGATATTCTCTCCACTTTCCAAAGTGTCTTTTACTTCTTCGAAAAAACTTTCCAGAGTGACTAATACATCTACTTTAGCGACTCCTGTCTTTTCAGAAATGGTGGCAATAAGGTCTGCTTTTCTCATTACTACTTGATTTTTAATCAGTTATAAAACAATTGCATATTGTTTTTCTAGCGAACGGCAAAGGACGGGTTTTTTTAGGTAAAATAAAAATAATAACGAAATTCTTTTTTTTCCTAAACCCTCCATTAGGCGATTTTGTGCAAAACAATGCAAATTCTTTCGATTTTTAGCCGGTTGGATGCTTCTATGAAGCATCTGTAGGGCTGCTGCCAATTAATTTTCGGCATTGTCCTAGTCATTTGATTCCGGAAAATGCCAAAAGTATTGAGTGCAAATCTATGCAAAGATAGAAATAATTATTTAAGTATCCAAAAAAAATTATTCATAAATTGCACAATTGCAAAGATTTACGTGATAAAGCCAAAAAAGGTTGCTGATTATTCTGTACGCTTATCTTTATTCTGTTAACTTTGCCTTTATTCTCAGACTTTGGCAATCTATCTACTAGTGGGGTCTGCGGTGTTAACCTAATTTTCTTAATATGCTTTTTTCAATGACCGGCTTCGGGCGGGAAGAACGGAAGTTTCATAACAAAATAATTACTGTCGAGCTTAAGTCCCTGAATAGCAAGGGACTGGATGTGCGCATTCGGTCTTCCTTGAATTTAGGGGAAAAGGAGCTCATCTTGCGCAAGGCTTTGGCGGATTCGCTTTCCAGGGGCAAGGTCGAAGTGGTCATCAATGTCCAAAATTTGGATGACAATCCCAATCATACCATCAATATTCCCCTTTTTAAACAGTATTACAAGACTTTAAAGGGGCTGACGGATGAATTGGGGATTGCGCAGGCTGATTGGGTGCCTTCCATTTTGCGTATCCCGTCAGTGGTGGAGCCGGCGAATCAGGTCATTTCCGATCAAGATTGGGAGGACATCCAAGTGGTTTTTGATGCGGCCAAAGAAAAACTGATTGCTTTTAGAAGGAATGAAGGCGCTACGATAAAGAAGGACTTTCAGGCTAGAGCCCAAAATATTCTTGAATTGCTTCAGCAAGTACCTGAGTTTGAGCAAGAGCGAATTGAGAAGTTAAGGCTTCGTTTGCGCAAGCTGCTCGATGAGCATCTAGGCTCCGAAAATATTGATGCCAATCGTTTTGAGCAAGAAATTCTTTATTTTTTGGACAAAGTCGATATTTCGGAAGAAAAATCACGCCTGGAAAAGCATTGTCACCACTTTTTGGAAAAATTAGAGGGGGCAGAGCCTAGAAAAGGGCGCGTCTTGTCCTTTATTTCGCAAGAGATGGGCAGAGAAATCAATACTTTGGGAGCCAAAGCGAATTCGTCAGCCCTCCAAGTCATTGTCGTCCGAATGAAAGAAGAGTTGGAAAAAATTAAAGAGCAAGTCTTAAATGCCCTGTAAATATGTCTGTAA
Organism: Saprospiraceae bacterium; assembly: GCA_027009605.1. Lineage (GTDB taxonomy): Bacteria > Bacteroidota > Bacteroidia > Chitinophagales > Saprospiraceae > HyVt-613. The sequence goes on along the minus strand of JALVCY010000510.1, from coordinate 1,898 downwards.
TTGAACATAAAATGGTTGCGGTGACAGCTCCTTCGGGGGCCGGTAAGACGACCATTGTGCGTAGCTTGATGCGGGAATATCCAAATATGGCTTTTTCGGTCTCGGCTACGACTCGTAAAAAAAGACCGCATGAAGTAGATGGGGTTGATTATTATTTCCTTTCGGAAAAAGAGTTTAAGACGCGGGTGGCCAACGGGGAGTTTGTCGAATGGGAAGAAGTCTATCCGGATGTATTTTATGGAACTTTGAAATCCGAAATTCTTAGCCTTCAAGCTCAGGGAAAAGTGGTCATCTTTGACATTGATGTCAAGGGCGCCGGCAATCTGAAAAAGGAATTTCAGGAAAAATGCTTGACTATTTTTATCAAACCGCCCAGTATTGATGCACTCCGGAAACGCTTGGAAGCAAGGCATACCGAGGACGCAAAAACGATTCAAAAACGCTTGGACAAGGCGGCTTTTGAGCTTTCTTTTGAAAATAAGTTTGATGTCACCCTAGTCAATGATGTCCTGGAAATAGCACGGCTCAATGCAAAAAAAATCGTTGGGACTTTTTTTAGATTCAAAATACCTTTATAATTGCCTTAAAAATGTGATTTATGCCGACTTTAGTAACCAATGGAATTGAAATTATGGTCGTTCCGAAGTTTAATCCTTCGGAATCAGACGTCTTGCTCGAAAGGTTTGTTTTTGGATATGCTGTGCGCATTACCAACCTAAACACCTTTGCCGTCCGTCTGCTCAAGCGGAGATGGGAGATTTTTGATTCTTTAGGCACCATTCACGAAGTACAAGGAAATGGGGTCATTGGGCAACAGCCGCTGATAGAGCCGGGTCAGGTGCACCAATACGAGTCTTGGGCGTTTATCAAAAGCGAAGTGGGCGAGATGCATGGAGCTTACCTGATGGAAAAAGAAGATGAGGACACTTTTTGGGTGGACATCCCTGCTTTTGAGTTGATTTATCCCGGAAAATTGAATTAGGCATTATTTTTGTAGTTTTTGGTTGTTACCTCCCCTTTTTGCCGAAAGGCTATACATGCTTCCCCCCGGTAATAAAACGAAACTACATGCTTAAGATCACGGGAAGTTTATCTCTACTATTTCTACTATTTTTTTCATCCTGTCGTAAAGAAAATACGCAGGTGGTATCCGTTGTAAAAAAGAATTATACGGTTCATGAGCAAAAAACGCTCGGGCTGCAATTGGATCAGGCCTACGAACAAGAATTGGATATTCTTCCGAAAACTTCGTATGTGGATGCCTATTCTTATGTGACTACACTGTACGATATGATTGTTCGGACGCCTTCTGTTGAGTTGAGAGACAGTTTGGACTGGAGCGTACGCCTGATTGATGATAAAACAAAGGCACAGATTTTTGTTTCTCCTTCGGGGGTTATTTACATTTCGACGGGCTTGTTGTCCGGTTTAACCGCTGAAAATCAATTGGTTGCATTGATGGCGCACGAGGTATATTATCTGGAATCCGGTGCCGCATTTGACTTGATTAGATCTAGAAATGATAAATTGGAAGTGGGCAAAGCCGTATTAGGGGAGCCCAGCGAAAAGATAGATCAAATGGCCAATACTCTACAATTTACGTCCTACGGTGCTGAAGACATTCGTAGAGCGGACGCATTTCAAGTGGATTTATTGTGCCCGTTTAAGTATAATTCTACCGGATTGATTGATGCCTATTTTAATGAGGATATTGCCCCTTCGTTAGACAAGACCATGCCTTGGTCTGATGAACGTGCAGCCAATATTGCCCTAATCAGTCAAGGTTGTGGCGAAGATGATTCCCTTTTTGTCGAGCGATACTTGGAGTTCAAAATGGAGACTTTGCCTTAGATTGACGGTGTAACGGTGTAGCGGTGTAACGGTATAACGGTATGACG
>JALVCY010000509.1 GCA_027009605.1 Saprospiraceae bacterium | reverse complement strand
TCCAACCACACCCACCGACAATCGCCGGCAAAAAAAAGAAACTCCCATCCCAAAAAGTTAAAATCAAGTTAAAATTTCCAAAAAGTATCGACATCCCAAAATTCTAATTTACTTTTATTGCATTATCTAAATAAATATCAGACCATGAAAACAGTATTATTTTTTAGCCTAATCATCTTGTTTACATCTTGTTTTCCGGAGCTCTACCGCACCCCATACCCTATACACTTGGATATTCACTACCAACAAGACCCTTTCAAGGAAACCACAACAGCAACACTCTCCGGAAGAATGATTGCTACCCAAAAAGACTCCGCAAGTAACCTAGTCTCCATCCAAATTAAAAATCAATTAAGCCCTGTCAAGAACTTAACGGGCAAGCTCGAATTTGGTATAGCCAACAGACATCTTGTGGAAAAAGATTTTTTTCTAAAAATAGATAGCCAAAAATACAAAATCACCTTCGATTCTATCCACTACTTCTACAATGAAGTCTCTGAGACCACTACAGAAACAGATTCAGACGGGTCATCTTCCACATCCACTACCGTCCGGCAAACCAAAAATGCCGTTCTAAAATTCACTATTCCGGACCGCCTTCACCAAGCTATTTTGGATGCCCAATTATTTACCATGAGATACTATATCAGTGACTTTCCCTATGAACTTACTTTTCATGCCCACAAAACTTATCGGTGGGCGAAAAATTATCATTCGATCTTTATCAGCCGAGCAACGTCGCCACAACGCCCCATCCAGCTGATGAAGCTGAAAAAATTAATCAAAATCAAGAACGAAAAGGACTATCAAGATTTTCATAAGCGCTATCACCCAAATGGTTAGGTCAGGAATAACCGGATTTAAAGCACCCAACTTGTAAAAATCATGCAAATTAAAAGTTCAACTTTGAATTTGCACGATTTTAGGGTGTCTCACCATGCTTCGAGTAAAAATGTCATCAATATCAAATAAATCTATAAAATCCATCACTTCCAACTTTTTCCCTACCTTTACCCAACAAACACATCGAACAATGAAGATAGCCATTATCGGAGCCGGTTCTATGGGGCGGGGAATCGCCCAAGTTGCCGCCATGCACGGGCACGAAGTCCTGCTTTTTGACCAAAATCCGGATGCCCTAACCCAAGCGCGTGATTTTCTTTTGAAGATATTGAATCGCCTTGCGGCAAAAGGTAAAATCTCAGATGCAGATGCCAAGGAGATTTTTGGGCGGGTTTATTTGGTGGATACGATGTCCGGTTTTGCGCAAGCAAGCTTGGTGATTGAAGCCATTATTGAAAATTTGGACATTAAAAAATCGGTTTTTAAGGAATTGGAAACCATTGTCCCTAGAGAGACCATTTTGGCGACCAATACTTCGTCTCTCTCCGTTTCGGCCATTGCGGCTGCTTGTGATTTTCCCGAAAGGGTCATCGGAATCCATTTTTTCAATCCACCGGGCTTGATGAAATTGGTCGAAATTACCCCCGCCATCCAAACATCCCCAAACATCACCCAACAAACAAAAAAAATCATCGATTCTTGGGGCAAAATCACCGTTTTGGCGAAAGACACCCCCGGATTTATTGTCAATCGAGTGGCTCGACCTTTTTATGGCGAAGCTTTGCGTATTTTAGATGAAGGCATCGCAGATGTGGCAACCATTGACCACGCCATGAAGACTGTTGGTGGATTCAGAATGGGGCCTTTTGAGCTAATGGACTACATCGGCAATGACATTAATTACACGGTGACGGAGACGGTTTTCAATGCTTTTTATCAAGACCCTAGATACAAGCCGTCGTTTACCCAAAAGCGTTTGGCGGAAGCGGGTTATCTTGGACGTAAATCGGGAAAAGGATACTATAATTATGGCGAAAATGCCGAAAATCCGACACCGGACAAGGATAGTCAGCTAGCCAAGGCCATTTTTCAACGCATCTTGGTCATGTTGATTAATGAAGCAGCGGATGCCCTGTTTTGGCAAGTGGCATCCAAGGAAGACATCGAATTAGCCATGACCAAAGGCGTGAATTATCCCAAAGGTTTATTGCATTGGGCAGATGATATTGGCATTGATACTTGCGTAAAAATGTTGGACAATCTGTATGACACCTACCACGAAGACCGCTACCGTTGCAGCCCGCTTTTGCGTCAAATGGCCCGGGAGCAAACTTGGTTTTTTCGGGAAGGGGTCTGGGTGTGATGGCATCTGCTACCGCCC
>JALVCY010000508.1 GCA_027009605.1 Saprospiraceae bacterium | reverse complement strand
CTGTGTCTTCCCCCGTTAGGGGCGACACCTTTGTAACAGACAACAGGGTGCAGTCGGGTTTTGTCCCCATTGACCCTTTTCGATTATTTGTAATGGGCGTAAGTTTCTAGGAAAAAATGCGGCTAAAGCCGGTCTCCTGCTTAGCTTTGGTCCGTCAGCTAAAGCAGACGGTAAAAGCTAAAGCAGACGGTAAAAGCTAAAGCAGACGGTAAAAGCAAAGAAAATAAAATTAAAGAGATACCCGGAATCCAAATTTGTGCCTGTTTTACCATTGGTTTTACTTTACCGTTGGTTTTACTTTACCGTTGGTTTTAACCAACGGACAGGAAGCAAACCCCAAAAGGGGCTTTAGCCCCATTGATTGACAAAGCAAAAATAGAAAAAATGCGGCTAAAGCCGGTCTCCTGCTTAGTTTTGGTCCGTCAGCTAAAGCAGACGGTAAAAGCTAAAGCAGACGGCAAAAGCCAAAGCAGACGGTAAAAGCTAAAGCAGACGAAAAAGCTAAAAGTAGATATTCCGGGAAAAGTCCAAACACCTTGGCTGTTTTAACTGCCGATGTAGCCATGGAGCGAAGCAAGATGACGCCACGGGCATCTAAAGGACGGTGTAGCGGTGTAGCGGTTTACCGGTTTAACGGCTAGGCAGTCAAACGCCTTGGATTCTCTTTTGGGGACTTCCCTTTTTTGAACTATTCCCCCACTTCTCCACTCTTAATTCTGAAATCTTAATTCTTAATTCAGGTTGGGAAATGCAGGATTTAAGATTTACGATTAACGAGTTAAGATTTTTGAAGTGATTAGATTTGGGTTTTTGATTAGATTGTCCCCAAGAAAGCCAAAGCAAAGCCGTCTTTTTTGTCGCAAGTCCCTAAACCTACTGTATTCTATCCCAAGGGGAAAAGCCCCAAAGGGAAAGCCATCTTTACCGAAAATAAAATTTTGCGCCGGGAGAGCCGGAAAGTGGCTCGCAAGAAAGTGTGTTTGTGAGCTTGGTAAGCAATTGATTATCAAGTACTTGTGTACTAATTAGATATAGTCTAAATAGTCAAATAACATTCCAAAGGAACAGACGTAAAAATACCCGAATTTTGGCAGTAAAAATTTAATAGAATTCTTTGTTTATGATACAAAGAACTATACCTTTGCCAGCGATTTGTTCAAATAATCAACTAGAGATGAGTATAGCTTTTTTAAGCACTAATCTACCTTTCCTATTAGTGGCCGTTTTCGGCACTATGTTTCCCGTATTAAGCTACGTCGTATATGGTTTAATTGGTTTGTTGGCCTTATTATATATAGGTTCTATCTTCAGCCAAAAGAAACCCACCGTCAGCGGAGCCGGAAAAAATGTCAAAGTTTTGAAAAAAGGCTTTGACATTCCTGTAAAGGGGACACCACAAGGAGAAGTATTAGCTGCCCAAACCACCAAATTTGCCATTCAACCTAAAAACTTTCCTTACATCTTTCCGATTCCGAAAGTGACCGTTGCAGTTGGCGACCATGTTGATGTCGGGGATATCCTATTTTACGATAGAGACCATCCTAAAGTGAAGTTTGCGACACCGGTGAGCGGCAAAGTCGTGGATATTCACCGCGGTGCCAAAAGGTCTATTGCCGAAATTATCATCGAAGCAGATGGCCGGCAAACCCACCGGGATGTGAAATCCATTAATTTGGATGCCATCTCTCGTGAAGACTTGGTGGACTTCCTTGCGGAAAACGGGGTTTGGCCCATGATTAATCAACGGCCTTATGATGTGATTCCGGAATTGGATGCCGTCCCAAGAGATATTTTTGTGACCACCTTCGATACGGCTCCTTTGGCACCCGATGCGGCTAAGGTCGTGGCCGGCAAGGAAGTGGCTTTCCAAAAAGGATTGGATGTTTTGCGCAAGCTGACTTCCGGTAAGGTACACTTAGGGCTGGATGGTCGTGTGGCTAAAGTAAGCTCCGCATTTTCGGATGCGACCGGAGTGGAAAAGCATTGGTTTGCAGGATTCCATCCCGCCGGTAATGTCGGCGTTCAAATACACCATACGGCACCGATTAAAAACGGGGAAGATGTGGTTTGGACTTTGGGTGTGCAGGAAGTCTGCTCTATCGGCTCGCTGGTGGACGGTCAAAAATATGACGCTTCCCGCGTCGTCGCCATCGGTGGCAATAAAGTAGATAAGCCCCGGTATGTGCAAACATATATGGGTGCCAACATCGGAGAATTATTGGCCGGAGATGGTCATGGACGCATCATCTCGGGCGATATGTTGACCGGAGAGAAAAAAGAGCGGGGCGAGTTTCTGAATTATTTTGATGATCAGATTACGGTGATAGACGAAGGAGACTACTATGAGATGTTTGGTTGGGCAATACCGACGAAGAAGACTCCGACCGTTTCAAGAACCTACCTAAAGGGGATGTTTCCTTCTACGAAGCCGATGGATATTGATGCCAACTATCATGGCGAAAAAAGAGCCTTTGTGTTGACCGGAGAGTATGAGAGAATGCTACCGATGGATATTTATCCACAGCATTTGATGAAGGCCATTATTGCCGCTGACTACGAAAAAATGGAAGGTTTGGGCATCCACGAATTGAGCGAAGAAGATATTGCTTTGTGTGAGTTTGCTTGTACTTCCAAGCAGCCTTTACAGAAAATACTAAGACAAGGATTGACGGAGTTGTACTCTGAGTAACAAGGAGTTACGTTGTTTTTTTGCGAAAGCAGAGCTTAATTAACAAAATGAAAAAAAGAATATGGGTCTTTTAGATTTCTTTAAAAAGATCGAGCCAGATAAGCAAAAGTCCGGTTTTTTACATACGCTGTATGACGGCTTTTTTACTTTCATGTTTGTGCCAAATAGTCGCCCTAAAAATGCGGTGCATGTGCACGATCATACTGACTTGAAGCGAACCATGATTTTTGTGGTTTACGCCTTGATTCCGCTGTATATTTTTGGGATGTATAATGTGGGACATCAACACTATCTAGCTGCCGGCGAGATGACGGGATTGACCGAAGGGCTTGGTGCCAAATTCTTGTACGGTGCGATGAAGGTGTTGCCGATTTATGTCATTAGTATGGTGGTCGGACTGGGTATTGAGTTTTATTTTGCCTACAAAAAAGGGCATGGAATCGAAGAAGGATATTTGGTGACCGGCGCATTGATACCGTTGATTATGCCGGCGAGTATTCCATATTGGATTTTGATTTTGGCGGTTGTTTTTGCGGTCGTATTGGGAAAAGAAGCCTTTGGGGGCACCGGCATGAATGTCGTGAATATTGCCTTACTGGCACGTGTCTTTGTATTCTTCGCCTATCCGGGTTCTATTTCCGGAGATACGGTATGGGTGGATGGCGTGGATGGATATGCCGGAGCAACTCCTTTGGGCTTAGCGCCTGACGGATGGCAAGCCGTCTTGCAACATTATACGCCGGAGCAAATGTGGTGGGGCACGATACCCGGCTCCATTGGGGAGACTTCCAAGCCTTTAATTATTTTGGGGGCACTGTTTTTATTGCTTTCGCGAATAGCGAGTTGGCGCATCATGTTGGGCGGAGTTATCGGCATGGTGTTGATGGGTTTAATCTTCAATGCATGGGGAGCAACCCCTTATATGAATATCCCTTGGTACTACCATTTTTATATGGGCAGTTTCTTATTTGCGATAGCATTTATGGCTACAGACCCGGTCACTGCGGCTTCTACGAACAAAGGAAAATGGATTTATGGACTCCTAATCGGGGCATTTGGATTGATTATCAGAGTGTTCAATCCGGCATATCCCGAAGGATGGATGTTGGCAATCTTATTAATCAATGTGTTTGCGCCACTGATGGATTATTTTGTCCTTCAGTCCAACATGAAAAAACGTTTGAAAAGTGCATAGTACAGGATATATCATCAAATTTACGGTGATCATGACGATCATCTCGGGGCTGATACTTTCGGGCATGTTTTATGCGACGGAGCCTATCGCCAAAAAGAATGCCGCTGTATTTAAGAAGCGGGCGATTCTATCATCTATTAGTTCATTATTAGACAAGCCGCTTGCGCAAATGTCCGATGATGAAGTGTTGGATTTGTTTGCGAATAAGATGGAGCAGAAAGTCTTGAATATGAAAGGCGAAGTGGTGGAAGGCAAAGCGGAAGATTTGAGCATGGCAGCCGAAGCCAAATTGCCGGAAGCCGAGCGCAAACTACCTTTGTTTATTTACGACAGTAAAGACGGAAAAATCAATATCATCGGAGTCTATGGAAATGGACTTTGGGATAAGATTTGGGGCTATATCGCTCTAAAATCTGATAATAAGACCATCGCCGGTGCTTCTTTTGACCACAAGGGAGAAACGCCCGGATTGGGGGCAGAAATCAAGGATGATCCTACGTTTAGTTATCATTTTATCGGCAAATCCATTATGGACGATGCCGGCAAATATACTTCCGTAAAAGTCATGAAAAAAGTAACCGATCCGGCTCACCAAGTAGATGGTATCGGTGGAGCGACCTTGACGGGAAACGGCGTAACCGAAATGTTGGTACGTGGTATCAAATACTACTTGCCGTACTTTGAAAAAAATAAAAATTAATCAATCATGAGCGGAAAAGAAGAAAAAAAACCACTCTTTGGCCCCAAAGAAAAACGCCTTTTGTGGGATCCAATCAATGATAACAACCCGGTTACGGTTCAGGTTTTGGGGGTTTGTTCTGCTTTGGCGGTCACCTCCTTGGTCTATAAGTCTGTGGTGATGGCCATAGCGGTTATTTTTGTAGTCGCTTTCTCTAACTTGATTACGAGTTTGATACGAAACTATATTCCATCTCAGGTGCGGATGATCGCTCAATTGGTGATTATTGCGACCTTGGTGACTATCGTGGAACTGACTTTGAAAGCTGCAAACTATGCGATATACAAGGAGTTATCGGTATTTATTGGTTTGATTATTACCAACTGTATCGTGATGGGGCGTTTAGAAGCTTTCGCAATGGGTAATAGCCCTTGGCGTTCCTTCTTGGATGGCATCGGTAATGGATTGGGCTATGGGGTCATCTTGATAATAGTCGGAATCATCCGGGAATTATTTGGCAAAGGGACTTTGTTTGCCGGTAGCCCCATACAGTTGAATATCATCGGGAAGAGTAATGATTTGGTTCATTATTGGATTGATACAAGCCCGGGCAGTATGATGTCATGGTATTCTAATAATGGGTTATTGGCATTGCCGGTTTCTTCGTTGTTTTTGATAGGCATTATTATTTGGGTACAACGCGGCAAGAATAAAAAACTGGTTGACGTTTCCTAATCGAGCAAAATTAAAATAAAAAAGACACCATCATGGAATTAATAAATATAGCCATTAAGTCGGCATTCATGGAAAATATGGTCTTGGCCTTTTTTCTTGGAATGTGTTCCTTTTTAGCCGTTTCCAAAACGGTCAAGACAGCCATCGGATTAGGATTGGCGGTCATCTTTGTACTGGGTATTACGATGCCTATCAACTGGTTAATCAATCATTATCTCCTTACGGAAAATGGCCTGTTTGGGATGGATTTGACCTTCCTGCGCTTCATCTTATTTATTGCGGTGATCGCATCCATGGTGCAGTTGGTGGAGATGGTCGTAGAAAAAGTATCCCCATCTTTATATAACTCATTGGGTATTTTCTTGCCTTTGATTACCGTAAACTGTGCCATCATGGGTGGATCGTTGTTTATGATTTCCCGGGAGTATAATCTGCCGGAATCTGTGGCCTATGGATTAGGCGGTGGATTTGGCTGGTTTTTGGCGATAGTTGCGTTTGCGGCTATTCGAGAAAAAATGGCTTATTCTAATGTCCCTGCGCCTTTGCGGGGCTTGGGAATTGCCTTTATTTTGACGGGTCTAATGGGCTTGGCTTTTATGAGCCTAGCGGGCATAGACTTTACACCCTTCATCGCTAAATAAGAAAAAACATGATTGCATCAAATATTGGAATAGCCATATTGATTTTTACAGCTATTGTCCTGTTTTTGGTTTTAGGGCTGCTATTTGCCAGGAAAAAACTAGTTCCGCAAGGCAATGTAAAGATTATCGTCAATGGGGACACAGAGCATCCCATTGAAGCAACGCCCGGTTCGTCTTTGCTTTCCACCTTGGCCAGCCAAAAGATATTTTTGCCCTCTGCCTGTGGGGGCGGGGGTACCTGCGCTATGTGTGAATGCAAAGTCCTTTCCGGTGGGGGAGAAGCCCTGCCTACGGAGATGAATCACCTTTCGCGCAAGCAAGTAGCAGAACATGAGCGGCTAGCCTGTCAAGTGAAAGTGCGGGAAGATATGGAGATTGAGATTCCACCCGAAATCTTTGGCATCAAAAAATGGGAATGCGAAGTGGTCTCCAACTACAATGTGGCTTCCTTTATCAAAGAATTTGTGGTGAAGTTGCCGGAAGGCGAGACCTTGGATTTTAAAGCCGGCGGTTATATTCAGATAGATGTGCCACCCATTGAAGTAGATTTTAAGGACATTGATATTACCGCTCATCCGCGGATGGGTAAAAAACCGGATGAATTTAAGTCCGAATGGGACAAGTTCAACTTATGGCCTCTAAAAATGAAGAATCCGGAGCCTATTTTCCGGGCTTATTCGATGGCCAATCACCCTGCGGAAGGCAATATTGTCATGTTGAATATCCGTATTGCTACGCCACCTTGGGACAGAGCCAAAAATGGATGGATGGATGTCAATCCTGGTATTTGTTCGTCTTATGTGTTTTCGCGCAAGCCGGGTGACAAGGTAACCATTTCAGGGCCTTACGGCGAATTTTTCATCAAAGAAACGCCGAAGGAAAAGGTTTATATTGGTGGTGGAGCCGGTATGGCCCCGTTGCGTTCGCATCTATTCCACTTATTCCACACGGAAAAATGGAGAAAATCAAAAGTCTCTTATTGGTATGGGGGGCGGACACGTCGCGAGTTGTTTTACATTGATGATTTTAAGCAAATCGAAAAGGAATTTGACAATTTTAAATTTTACGTAGCACTAGATAACCCGTTGCCGGAAGACAATTGGAAGATTAAAAAAGACATCTACGACGAAGAAGGCGATGGCTTCAAAGGCTATGTCATGCAAGTCCTTTTTGAGCAATATCTAAAAAATCACCCCGCACCGGAAGAAATCGAATATTACTACTGCGGCCCACCGATGATGGCCAAATCCATTATGGATACGCTGGATTCCTTAGGCGTACCGCAAGAGAATATTGCTTTTGATGACTTTGGATAAAGAACGGTGTAGCGGTATGCCGGTGTAGCAGTATAACGGTTACTCCTGAATAAAATATGAAAAACCACTGAGCTAAGGCTTGGTGGTTTTTTTTTATTGATGTAGTGGATCGCTAAGCACGGAGCGAAGCGTAGTGATTGGTGAGCCAAGAATAGAGCACGAAACATAAGCAGAAGTACTACTTCCTGCCAAGAAAAAGTCCTACTTCCAATCAATTCTTCGTGCGGACGGTATGGCTCTGCCTAAATATGCTAGATGTCTATTTTTCCTATTTTTCCGGCAAAAACACCCGGATTAAACACGGTTTGGGCTCGATAAACTTGCATTTTGGAACAAATTTAGCTATCTTGTAAAAGAAACTTCTCATCCCATTTTGTGTCCGGTAAGTGAATGAAGCTAAAAACCCGGATGATTCTACCTAAAAAATCGACATATGAAAAATTTTTATTTAGTATTGATTGCTCTATTGGTGGTGATAGAGGTCAATGCCCAAAAGAAAGGTGTTTCCATTGATTGGTCAACAGGTTATGCGATACCCTTTGGGAATTATGCGGCTAATGCCATTGCTTCCGACTCAATAGGAGAAGGAGACAGGAAGGATTATACATTGTCTCTTACAAAAACCAGAAAGAAGACTTTAGCATTTAACTTGGATGTAGCTTATTCCTTGGGTAAATTGGGGATGGGACTGAGTATTGGAAGATTTCATCATAAAACGGACGATGTAGCTTATGAATTAGATTTCGCACATAATTTTACAGGTGGAGGTGTTAGGGGATCTTATTACGGTATTGGACCGGAGTATGGTTTTTCTTTGGGAAAATTAAGCGTTACCGGTACATCCAGATTGGGTTTGATGAGTTTGAACGTAGATGATATGGCTATTTTTTATAAGAGTGCGAAGCAGCAAAAAAACATTGAGTTATTTAGTTCGCATCTTGCAAAGGAGGCGGGAAGCTCCGTATGGTATAGCTCTTTGGGGATAAAACTTTCTTATCCTGTTTTTAGAAATGTATTTTTATTTGTGAAGTCAGATTATCTCACTGCTTTGGGCTTGGGGGGTGGTGTACAAGAAACTTATTTTCCGCCTATTGATGTAAATCGTGACGGCGAGATTAAGGACGATGATGTTGGTAAGTTTACTAGAGATTTGTACCGGCAAGATAAATTGAGTTTTATAAGGCCGGAAATGTGGCATTTTAATGTGGGTGTTAAATATTTTTTCCCTTTACAACCTAGAGTTAAGAATTCTTACTCCACCCGGAGCAATAAGACATCGAAGACCAGCCGGGTAGGAAATCCGAACGGCCAAGATGAAGGAAATCCACCGCTTCCGACACAAGCGAACGATTGGAACTCCACCCGGAGCAATAAGACGTCGAAGACCAGCCGGGTAGGAAATCCGAACGGCCAAGACGAAGGGAATCCCCCGCTTCCGACGCAAGCG
>JALVCY010000507.1 GCA_027009605.1 Saprospiraceae bacterium | reverse complement strand
AATAGAACAAACCCCATTTTTGCAATTGCATTGCACCCCACACCAATCTAACTTTGCCAAAAAAAGAAGATGGGGGAGCATCAGCACGAGCACGGTCATGACCACAGTATCAAGAGTTTAGAGCAGATTAGCCGGGCTTTTTACATTGGGATATTTTTGAATATCGCCTTTACGGTGATTGAATTTGTCGTGGGTTACCGGACTAATTCCTTGGCTTTATTAGCGGATGCGAGTCACAATTTGAGTGACGTAGCGAGTTTGGTGATTTCTTTGATAGGGTTGAAGCTGGCGCAAAAAGCGGCGACCAAGGCCTATACGTATGGATATAAGAAAGCGTCGATATTGGCTTCGTTGGTCAATTCCGTATTGTTGATTACGGTGGTGGTAAATATTTTTATTGAAGCTGCTCATCGTTTGACTGCGCCGCCCGAAGTTCCGGGAAAAGCCATTATGATTACGGCATTGATAGGCGTGGTCATCAATACCATTTCGGCCTTCTTATTTTTCAAGGATCAGAAGGAAGACATCAATATCAAGGGGGCTTATTTGCATTTGATGGTGGATGCTTTGGTTTCGATTGGGGTAGTGGTTTCCGGGGTGGTGATTTACTATACCGGATGGGGGATATTGGATCCGTTAATTAGTTTTGTTATTGGGATTATCATTTTGATTTCTACTTGGGGGCTGCTCAAGGAAAGTTTGAAACTAAGCATGGATGGCGTTCCCAAAGACATAGATATAGCTGACATCCGGCAATTACTCCTTGATAATCAGCATGTTAGCCATATTCATCATCTGCATGTCTGGGCCTTGAGCAGCACGATGAATGCGCTTACAGCCCATTTGACGCTAGACCAAGACAACTATTCCGCCAGGCAAATCATGAACATCAAAAAACACATCAAAGAAGAGTTGGCGCATCATAATATCCAACACGCGACTATCGAGATGGAGAGTTTGGCGGAAGCTTGTGATGAGAATTGTTGTTAAACGCTCACAGCGAAACGAACCAACCACGAAGTCCAAAGGACAAGTCTCAACTTGGAGCGCCGAAGGCGAATAACGGTTTTGCGGTTTTACGGTGTAGCGGTTTAACGGGTAGGCGGCTAAAAAATCTTACAGCTGTAACCAATACAGAATCCCAAACATCGAATAATGAGTTTACTACTAAAAGTATTCCGATACAAAATCGAAGAATTTTATTCTGTTTGGAGATTTTGTTCAATCGTTCAACTGTTCATGTTTTAGCCCCCCAGGCACCCAATTCCCTATAAAACAAGGTCGTTACCGGCCATTCCCCCACATTAACAAAGCATTCAAATCAAAATCCTTTGATTTTGCGTTAAAGATGTGTAATTTAGCAAATACCAAACAAAAATTACGATGATGATTAAGAAAATATCCATGTTTGCAATGGTGGTCATGTTGTTGGTTGCCTGCAAAACAGTGCCGTTTACCGGTAGAAAACAGGTGAATTTTATGCCTAATTCGCAATTGTTCCCTATGGCTTTCGCCCAATATGATGGCTTTTTGAAGGAACACAAACTCTCGGACAATAAGACAGATGCCCAGCGAATCAAGACCATTGGCAGGCGCATTGTGGATGCTACCCAGCGCTATTTAGATGCCAATCACGCCAAAGGCTATTTAAAAGATTATAAATGGGAGTTTAACTTAGTCCATGACCCCCAAAAGAATGCTTGGTGTATGCCCGGCGGGAAAGTGGTTGTCTATGACGGTATCCTAGGTGTCTGTAAGACCGATGCCGGTGTGGCCACCGTGATGGGGCATGAAATCGCCCACGCACTCGCCAATCACGGGGGAGAACGCATGAGCCAAGGACTTTTGCAACAAATCGGGCAAGTTGGAGTCAATATCGCTACCCGCAACGAATCGGAGAAAAAACGGATGCTTTGGATGACTGCCTACGGGCTGGGTTCACAAGTCGGGGTGATGCTGCCTTTTAGTCGGAAACAGGAGTCCGAAGCGGACGAAATCGGTCTGTTATTGATGACGATGGCCGGTTACAACCCGGATGAAGCCCTAGATTTTTGGTCTCGTATGGAAAAAATGAGCGGGGGACAGGCTCCACCGGAGATTTTGAGTACACACCCGGCGCACAAAACTAGAATCGCTAATATCAAGCGCCTGATTCCTGAAGTTCGTCGCAAGGCGGCTAAGTATCAAAAGTAAGGAACGGTACAACGGTGTAACGGTGTAGCGGTGTAA
>JALVCY010000506.1 GCA_027009605.1 Saprospiraceae bacterium | reverse complement strand
TTCTTGCGTCCACAAAATTTTATTTGGTTTCTTTATGAAAACCCTTCCACAGGTTTCCCTTTTGTAAAAGGAAACCGTATGGTAACCAAATAAAATTTTGTTCATCGCTTTAACTTCTGGCAGAGTGGACTTTTCAGAGCAAGCTCACCGTTATACCGTTATACCGTTATACCGTTACACCGTTACACCGTTATACCGTTACACCGTTACACCGTTACACCGTTACACCGTTATACCGTTACACCGTTACAAAAGACTTAGAAGTGATGTCCGATGGTTTTAACAAGAATATACACACCGATAGACAGAATGACTACTCCGCTGGTTTTTTTGATAAATGTCAAGTAGGAAGTTTTTAGTTTGGTGCGGATGACATTGGCCAAATAGATTTTTAAGATGTCCGTAGTGACAATCATCGTCATAAACCCGATTAAAAACCAAATAAATTGACTGGTCTTGGTAATCCCCAAACTGGCCATGACCCCCATCCAAAAAATAAATAAAACCGGATTGAGTGTGTTGATGGCAAATCCTTTGGCAGATAAGTAGATTTTGTTTCGGACATTAAGGCTGGTTCTGCCTTCTATGATGGGTTTTTGTTTGCCTAAGATAGAAGCCAAGCCGAATATAATCAGGACGACGCCCCCCAAATAGCCCACATTCTGTCGATATTGGTCGGATTCAAATAAACTGCCGAGTAGCTTGATGCCAAAATGAGCTAAATTAAGATAGATGAAATCGCTTAACCAAACCCCGGAACTAAAGTAAACTCCACTCTTCCAACCCTTATCTACCGCAATCTGCAGCAAAATAAAGAATACCGGTCCAACCAGTATGCTCAGTACAAGCGCCAATAGAATTCCCTTTAAAAGCATGTAAAGTGTCCTTTCTTAAATATTTCTGACCCAAAGGTAGAAAAGTAATTGGTTTCATGATTATTTTAGGACAAAATTATATTTATATTTGTGGTCGTAAGTAATGAACATTCCGGAATTTGCAATGGGCATAGGGCAGGGAGTTTGGCTCACCCATGGTGCTATGCGATGCTTCGAGCTAAGCGATCCGGCAGATAGGAAAGCAATGATCCAATTAAAAAAAATTAATCACGCTTATCATACCAAATCTATCCTTCGTGACTTGGATTTGGATATTTTGGATGGCGGGCTGACTTGTTTGCTGGGCAGTTCCGGTTCAGGAAAGAGTACGATTTTGCGGATTATCGCCGGATTGGAGATTCCGCAAGGGGGACAAGTGGTCATGGATGGTAAAGTAGTGACGGATGCCGGTAAAATCCTTGTTCCGGCTGCGGAAAGGGGAATAGGATTTGTATTTCAGGACTTGGCGTTGTGGCCGCATTTTACGGTTTATGAGCATATTGCTTTTGGGCTTAAAGAGTTGAAAATCAATGATTTGGAGAGTAAGGTGCTAGAGATGTTGGATGCTTTTGGCTTGCGCAAACACCGGGACAAGTATCCCCATCAATTGTCGGGGGGGCAAAAACAATTAGTGGCTATAGCCAGGTCATTGGTGCTCAAACCCAAGACATTGCTAATGGATGAGCCGTTGTCGGACTTGGATGTAAAGTTGAAGCACCGGATGTTGGAAATTATCAAAGCATTGAAGCAGAAATACGATATGACCATCATTTATGTGACGCATGACCATAAGGAGGCGTTTGCTCTCGCTGACCAAGTGGTCGTCTTGAATCAAGGGCAAATCGAAGCGATGGGCTCTGTCTCAGAAATCAAAACCAGTTCCAGTGCGTTTGTTCAGTATTTCCTGGAGTATTGAGCGCGGATAGGTTGTGCCAATTTTGGAAAGCCAAGAGCAAACCATTCGACATAAAAATACTCTTTTTTATATGCGCCTGACCATTAAGGCCACTAAGTTTTGCACTAAGCTTACACTAAGACTTCTTAGTGCGTTCTTAGTGTCTTCTGCGTGAGCTTAGTGGTTAGGCCGCGACAATAGATTTCCAAATAGGAAATTTCTGTGTCAACTTCGTGCTGTTAGGGGTTCGTTCAGGTGTTTTCCTGACCACTTAGTCCACTAAGTTTTGCACTAAGCTTACACTAAGACTTCTTAGTGCGTTCTTAGTGTCTTCTTAGTGTCTTCTGCGTGAGCTTAGTGGTTAGGCTGCCACATTAGATTTCCAAATATAAAAATAAAAACAATGAAAACCATCATCATTTTGAGTTTAGCCTTCTTGGGCTTTTTGAGTTGTAGTAACTCCAAGTCTAAACCGGCACAAGTTTCAGAGAAACAACCAAACGTAGAAGAAAATACCGTTCTCTCTTCCCCGCATTTGTCGAAAGACACCCTTTTTGACTTTACGGCTTACCAAATCGACGCCCTGCCTACCGGCTGGTCTCAATATTTTACCGGAAGGGGCAAAGTCACAGATTGGAAAATCATAGCCGACGGAGGAGAAAAAGTCTTGGCGCAATTGTCGCAAGATCGCCCCAATTATCATTTTAATGATGTCGTTTTTGATGGCTTTACGGCCAAAGATGTCAAGCTGAAAGTAAAATTAAAAGGTGTCAAAGGCAGTATGGATCAAGGAGGCGGCTTGATTTGGCGTTGGAAAGACAAAAATAACTACTACGTCGTTCGGGCCAACCCATTGGAGGACAATGTGGTACTTTATAAGGTGGAAAATGGCAAACGCTCCGACCTGCCTGTTTTAGGCAAGGGACGCACTTATGGCGTGGATGTGCCTAAACTCGGGAAGGGTTGGAATAGCTTGGAAGTAGATGTGAAAGACGATTTATTTGTGGTTGGGCTGAATGGACAGGAGATTTTTCGAGTCAAAGACCAAACATTTAGCCAAGCCGGCAAGGTGGGGCTCTGGACTAAGGCGGATGCGGTGAGTTATTTTAAGGAGTTTTGGGTGGGGCTGTAAAAGCTAAAGCAAACGGTAAATTTTTTAGTCATATCACGGTGATATTTATCGAAAAATAAGGGACAAAACCCGGCCGGGCTCTATATTAGCCCCTTTGTGCACCATTTCTTACCCAAATTTGAGCAGTCCAAAGCCAAGAAATTGTAGTGTTTCTTAGTGTAAACTTAGTGGTTAGGAAAAATGTAAGGCCTAACCACAATGTACACGAAGTTGCCACTAAGAACTGACTAAGGTGTTGATTGTCAATAAGTTAAGATTCCAACTTGATGTACAATTTTTTACTCCCGGCCGGGATACTTTTAGGAGTAAAATCATCCCCAAAGCACACCTTCCGAATTGTGCTGCAGCGTATAGGCTATGACAAAATATACTAATAAAAAGGGCAAAACACGCCTTCTTTTTCAAAATACACTTATCTTCGTGCCGAAAAATAAACAAACACATGCGACTATTTTTTACCCTGTTTTTAATAGGTCTGTTCCAGACCACAATCATGGCTCAAAATCCCATATCGGGGACTGTTGTCAATTCATCTACCGGTGTGCCCGTTGAAGGCGCCAAAGTGATGGACAAAAACAGCCTGAAGTCCACAATGACCAATATAGCCGGCCGGTTTACACTGGATGGTTATGCGTCAGGTGCAAAGGTTACCTTAGTTTTCTCGAAAGAGAATGAAGTGAATGCCACCGAAAAAACCATTACCGTTCCGCAAGGAGGAATGGATTTAGGCAATATCGGCGTAGAAGTAATGGGCGTTTCTGATGAAATTCAGACCGTCACATTGGATGATTTGAAATCGGACGATGAAGATGATGATGGCGGCTATACCTACAGTATGCTTTCGTCCGGACGAGATATTTATCTCAATGCCGTGCGATATGGCGTCGGCGGACGTAGATTCCGTGTACGCGGGATGGATTCTGAAAATCGTATTGACTACCTGAATGGGATGCCTATCAACAAAATGCATGATGGACGGACTGATTTTTATGATTTTGGGGGACTCAATGATGTTTTGAGACGCCAAGATATTGATTTTGGTCTGAGTCCGGGTATTTTTTCTTTTGGGGGGACGTTGGGCAGTTGGTCTGTGGACACGCGAGCGTCTAGTCAGCGTCGTCAAAAACGGGTCTCTTACGCCGTTTCTAATCGCTCCTATCGCAATCGAGTGATGGCCGTATTATCTACAGGGATGTTGAAAAACGGTTTGGCTATGACGGTTTCTGCTTCTCACCGATGGGGCAAGCAGGGCTACGTGGCCGGTACCTATTATGAAAATTCGTCTTACTTTTTCTCTGTCGATAAAAAAGTCAATAAGCATCATCTGCTAAACTTAATGGTATTGGGCTCTCCGGGCAAACGGGGGAGAAGTGGAGTCGTCGTCGAAGAAGCACGAGAATTGCTCGGCGATAACTATTACAATCCCAAATGGGGCTACCAGCAAGGAAAAGTGCGTAATTCAGCTGTCGATAACAATCATCAACCTATCGTGACCTTTAGGCATGATTGGACAATCGGGGCTAATACGACTTTAACATCCACGATTGGGTATCAGTTTGGTCGTAGTGGCCGAACCCGGTTAAATTGGCAGCAAGCCGCTGACCCGAGACCGGATTATTACCATTATTTGCCTTCTGCTGTTAGTGATACTACTTTGCGGAGCGAGCTTACCAGCTATCTAAAAGCGCATCCGGAAGCTATGCAACTGAATTGGAACCGGATGTATCAAGCCAACTATAACAGCCAAGGAACAGTAGAGAATGCAAATGGGATAGCAGGTAATACCGTTACCGGAAAAAAAGCCCGTTATTTTGTAGAAGAAAGTCGGATTGATAATTTGGAGCGGAGCTTCAATAGCGTGTTGGAGCATAGTTTTTCGGACAAATTTGGGCTGAATGCCGGAGTGACCTATCGCCGTGCCAAGGTGCATTATTTTAATACCGTCAATGATTTGTTGGGTGCTGATTTTGTCCATGACATTGATAAGTATAATGTGAGCTATGCGGATCCGATGAGTTATCAACCGGATGTGAATATTCCCAATAAGGTGGCCAAAGAAGGCGATATCATCGGTTATGACTATGAAGCGAGATTGAGCCAAGCGAATGTTTGGGGGCAGCTCAAATACACCGGCAAGCAAGTCGATGTTTTTGGTGCTGTGCAGCTTTCGCAAAATACGATGCAGCGTGTAGGGAATATGAAAAATGGCCATTTCCAAGAATCTTCTTATGGCAAAGGCCAAGTGAATAAATTTAATAATTATGGCGTAAAAGGCGGCTTGACCTATAAGCTAAACGGTCGGAATTATCTTTTTATAAACGGCTACTTGGGAACTAGAGCGCCTTTCTTTAGAGATAGTTATTTGTCCCCACGGACTCGAGAGCAATTGATTGACGGCTTGGACAATGAGCAGTTGACTTCGGTGGAAGGAGGCTATGTGCTGAATGCGCCTTACCTAAAAGCCAGGCTTACAGGCTACTATTATACTCGTGAAAATCGAACTAGAACGATTACGTTCTTTGCTGATTTGTCCTCTATTGACTATAAATTCGGGAGCTTGTCCATTTCCGGCTTAAATACCCGAAATGTGGGTACGGAAGTCGCTTTAGAAACCAAAATAACGCCTACTCTAACTTTGACTGCAGTGGCAGCCGTCGGACAACACTTAATTACTTCTCGTCCCCATGCCGAGTTTACCGTTGATGATAATGCCGAGACGATAGATGTGGGCACTGTATATTGGAAAAATTACCGGGTGTCCAACTCCCCGCAGCAAGTCTATTCTGCCCGTTTGAGCTATCGCTCTCCAAGGTTTTGGTTTGCTAGTTTGACCGGCGGGTTTTCGCAAGACTTGTGGATGGATGTAAGTCCTATTCGCAAGACGGCCACAGCGGTTGACAAATATACTCGTGTGGATGATCCCGGTCGAATAAAAATGCTGAAGCAAGAAGAATTGCCGGGGGCGTTTACCTTGGATTTCTTTGGCGGCAAGTCGATTAAGTTTGGGGATAATTTCTTGTATTTCAATTTAGGGGTAAGCAATATCCTGAATGATACCAATATTAGAACGGGTGGATTTGAGCAATTGCGCGTCGATCCGGATCGTTTCCCCAACAAATATTTTTACTCTTACGGCATGACTTATTTTGCAAGTGTGGCTTGGAGATTCTAAATTTAACAAAAAACAAAAAATGTGCGATAAGCACTATAAAACTCTTGACATGAAAAAATTCTTTTCTTACCTGCCTATTTTACTACTAGGGTTTGGTCTTTTATTTAGCGGTTGTATTGATGACAAATTTGATGAGCCGCCCATTGATGGCGAAGACCCTAATATCACACCGAATGCGACGATTGAAGATGTCTTGAATCTTCGCCAACCCGGGCAAATTGTTGAAATCACCGACGATTTGATTGTTGATGGGATTGTTATCTCTTCCGATGAAGCCGGTAATTTTTACAAGACTTTGGTCATTGAAGATGAAAGTGCCGGTATTCGGCTTTCTATCGATCGTACCGGATTGTACAACGATTACCCAAAGAACAGACACGTATATGTAAAACTAAAAGGGCTTTACATTGGGGATTACCATGAGTTGCCTACGATTGGAGCCGGTGTAGGAACTAGTAACTCGGGAAATACCATCATCGAGCGGATTCCATCTGCCTTATTGAATGAATACGTGATTAAGGGCAAAAAGAATCAAGCTTCTCCTATTCGGGAGAAAACGATTGCAGAAGTGAGCCTTTCGGATGTCAACCGCCTGATTCGTTTGACAGATGTTGAATTTGTCTCCGGAAACCTAGGTAAACAAATGGCAGATGGCAACCAAGATGCCAACCGGACTTTGACAGATTGTTCCGGCAATACGTTGGATATGCGCAACAGTCACTATTCTAATTTTGCGGACGCTACAGTACCGGATAAGCATGGAAGCGTGGAAGCAGTCGTTGGGATATACAATACGACCATGCAATTGGGTTTGAGTTATTATGAAGACATGAATATGACGGAAGATCGCTGTACCGGTGGCGGTGGTGGTACGGTCGGTGATTGGACAATACTAGGTACATCAGCGATAGTTGATTCTGTACATGAAGATTTTAACGCCTTGAATGATGGTGATGATGTGATGATTGACGGTTGGTTGAACGCTACGGATGTAGCCAATGGTCGTTACTGGTCAGCCAAGACCTATCAAACAGATAAATACATCCAAGCATCGGCCTATCATGATGACAATGCCTTGACTCATAGCTGGGTGATTACTCCCGGAGTGACAAACATCCAAGATAAAATATTATCTTTTAGATCGGCTTGGGGTTTTGGGAGCTTGGAGCACATTTTGAAAGTGTATGTCTCAACGGATTTTGATGGAAGTGATATAGGAGCAGCTACTTGGACCGAAATCAACCCCACAGTAGCGACCCAAGCATCCGGAGAACATCAGTGGGTCAATTCAGGAGATTATCCATTGAGTGCCTTTACCGGCACCGGATATGTGGCTTTCGAATATACCGGTTCGTCAGGCAATAGTCCTTCTTCTCTTCGAGTAGATGACGTCGTCATAAATACCACGGGCTCCGGTGGCGGTGGTACAGGCGGTAATGAATTATTTAAAGAGCAGTTTGAAGGCTTAACGGATGATGCGGTGTTGGATTTGACCGGATGGATAAATATTGCCGAAGTGGGGCCGGATGCTGACCGGTGGTATTCCAATAGCCACAGCGGGAATGGTTTTGCAGAAGCACAAGGATATGGTAAAACCGGTCCGGATTTAAAGCTTTGGTTGGTTACCCCACCTTTTGATGCGACTTCAGCGGTCAAGCTGAATTTTAAATCAGCCATGCACCATTGGGAACATGATGGGTTTTCTGTATGGATTTCTAATGATTTTGATGGGACTAACTTGACTACGGCCAATTGGCAAGAAGTGACTTGTACATTGCCTGTCCAAGCAGATGGTAATTATACTTGGATCCCTTCGGGAGACATCCATCTGCAGGATTATTTCTCTACGGATAATGTTCGGGTGGCCTTTAAGTTTGTTGGAAATGTTTCTTCGCAGACAACTGGATACCGGATTGATGATGTGATTTTAGTAGAGGAGTAATCTTCTTTTATTGGCTGTTGATAAGCTGATATTTGGATTTAAAAAAGGGCTTGTGTCGGTTGATGCGGGCTCTTTTTTTTTGGTCTTTGGTCTTTGGGCGCGCCGGTGGCGCTTTTGGTCTTTGGCTTGGGGAAGTGGTCTGTTCTTGGCTTTGTTGCCGGATGTTTGGCTTTTGTGGTTGAGAAAGTTGAAGAAGTTGATTCGCTGCGCTAGTTGATTCACTTGTCCTTCGGACTTCGTTAGTTGATTCGCTTTGCTAGTTGAAGAAGTTGAGACGTTCGCCTTCGGCTCACTAGGTTGAGAACTCGTCCTGCGGACTTCGTGGTTGAGAGCTTCGCAGGTTGAGACGATATGGGATTCTGTTAGGGGTTTTACTTCATTCTTGGATATTTGGGATTCTGTTTGGTTTTTAGTTGAAGAAGTTGATTCGCTTGTCCTTCGGACTTCGCTAGTTGAAGAAGTTGATTCGCTCGCAAGCTTCGCTAGTTGATTCGCTGCGCTAGTTGAGAGATTTGGGTATTTGATTGGGATTTTACCTCATTATATGATATTTGGCAGTTACAAAGGTGTCGCACCTACGGCGCTCCGTCACTGACTACCCGTTAAACCGCTATACCGTTGGTTGCCTTTGGCGTTCAACCTGTGCTTCGCACGTTCAACTTGCCCTTCGGGCGTTCAATGTCCTTCGGACGTTCAAGGGG
>JALVCY010000505.1 GCA_027009605.1 Saprospiraceae bacterium | reverse complement strand
ACCGTTATACCGTTCAATTGCCTTCGGCGTTCAAATTGTCCTTCGGACGTTCAAGTGCTTTCGTGTTTTTTCGTGTCTTTCGTGGTTAAACATCTTAGTGATTGATGCCGCTACACCGTTATACCGTTATACCGTTCAATTGCCTTCGGCGTTCAAATTGTCCTTCGGACGTTCAAGTGCTTTCGTGTTTTTTCGTGTCTTTCGTGGTTAAACATCTTAGTGGTTGGTGCCGCTACACCGTTATACCGTTACACCGTTACACCGATAAGCTCCGTTCCCTATTGGCCGGGTCCTAAGAAACCGGTTTCGATGGTTTCTATTTGTTTACCATCCTTAAACACACCAATCTTCAAAGGAGTTGTTTTGCCTTCCAAGTCCTTTTTATCCAGTGTAATAAAGACGGCACCTTCCGCCATACCGCCGTTTACCCCAGCAGGCGGCACTTTAAGGTCTTTGGAGCCTACAAATTCCAGAGTTCCTTCTTTGTTCAAAAGTTTAAAATCAACAGAAATCTCATCCCGTGTCTTATTGATGAGTTGGTAATTGTACAAATTCTTACCGTGATTGGCATCTACTTCCATATAGATGGTTCCCCTAGCTCTTTGGAAGAAAGTCTTAACGGCAGTACGTCCCACCATCAAGTAGCCTAAGAATCCCAATAAAACCACCATCACTACCGAATAAGCAATAGACCTAGTGGTCAAGACTTTGTTAGGCTTATGCTCCACAATACTATTGTACGAAGCATATCGAATCAAGCCTTGCGGACGCTTCACCTTATCCATAATGCTATTGCAAGCATCCATACACAAGGTACAATTGATACATTCCAATTGTGTACCGTTACGAATATCAATACCGGTCGGACACACCTTCACGCACAATTCGCAATCTACACAATCCCCTTGCGGTTCTACTGCCGGAGTAGCGACATCGGTACTTGCGGCTAAATTTTCTAATTCAGTTTTCTTCTTTTTCTTCTTCTTTATCGGGCCCCTAGGCTCTCCGCGTTCAAAGTCATAAGAGACTACGATAGAGTTTTTGTCCAATAAGACCCCTTGCAAACGGCCATAAGGACAAATCGTCGTACAGACCTGATCCCGTACATTGGCAAACACCATAAAGAAAATAACAGAAAAAATAATCATCGCTATAAAACCACCAATATGACTGCCAATTGGAGATTTTATCAATTTCAACACTTCATCTGCACCAATGATATAGGCCAAAAAATAATGGGCGATAATCAACGAGATTAAATAAAAAATCGTCCACTTCAGCCCCTTCTTCCATATTTTCTCCTTCGTCCAAGGCCCTTTGTCCAATCGCCTGGACTTGTTGGCATCTCCTTCTATGGCATATTCTATCCGCCTAAAAACATGCTCCATAAAAATGGTCTGCGGACAAACCCATCCACAAAACAACCGGCCAAATACCGCCGTAAATAACACAATAATCACCAAGGATGTAATCATCGTCACCGCAAACAGAAAAGTATCCTGCGGAGTAAAAGGAATCCCGAAAATAATAAAATCCCGCTTCAAGACATTAAATAACATCAACGGGCGACCATCCACCTTAATAAAAGGACCGACTAAGAATAAAATTAACAAGATAGCCGCCACAATAGTCCGCCGCCAATAATAGCGGCCTTTTTGCTTTTTGGGATATACATAAATTCTTTTCCCATCTTCTGCTACCGTGGAGATATGGTCTCTAAATTCTTCGGTATCTCGTATGGGTTGTTGAGAATCTGCCATGATATTCTTTTTTTTGTTCTTTTTTTTGAGCTGCATCAAGCAAGCGGTGCTATTGCTTTACTCCTATTCCCATTTAACAAAATCTAATTTGTTAAGTTGCTTTCTTGTACTTGATAACCCAATGATTTTTGTCAGTGGGTTGGCCTTTGGGCGTTCAATTTGTCCTTCGGACGTTCAATTTGTGCTTCGCACGTTCAATTTGCCCTTCGGGCGTTCAAAGGGGGCGTTCTCTTGGCTGCCTGGCCGTTACACCGTTATACCGTTACACCGCTATACCGTTACACCGCTACACCGTTACACCGTTAGTGGCTTTCGTGTTTTTCGTGGTTAAACAATCTTGGTGGTTGGTGTCAACCGAAAAATACCGGAATCAGACCTACAGCCCAATTCCGGTATTGCTTATAATCCATACTAAACAGTTACTAAACGTAACTGTTTAGATGCCCCAATTTTTAGGTAGAAAATAGGCATTTTTGTGGATGTTAAAGCTACAATTTTTGAAGCGTAGCTGGGCTACGTGAGAAAATTTTAGCAAAAACAGGCGCAAAAAGGGCATTTTCTAACAAAAATTAGCGGGTGGCTAAATAGTTACTACTAAACAACTATTCAGGTACATATTCTTCTCCTTCTGGTCCCTTTGGCTTAGCCGGAGTAGTTCCTTGCAATTTGACCAATACATAACTCATCACTTGTTGAATTTGTACAGGAGTCAATTTGGCCTTCCAAGAAATCATCCCTTTCTCGGGGACACCGTAGGTAATGGTTTTAAATACATCCTTTACGCTCCCCCCATGCAACCAGTATTTGTCGGTCAAGTTGGGTCCGACCAAACCACCACCATCAGCTAGGTGACAGGCGACGCAATTAGCTTCAAAAGTCGCTTTTCCTTTCGCAAGAGAAGCTTCATCTTTCAATAAGGTCACATTCTCTTCCGTCACATTTCCCCCATGCGCCTTCAAATAAGTATCTACATCCGCTTTAGCGGCAGTCATTTCCTCTGCATATTCCTTAGCGGATGTCCATCCGGAAAAAATATGGTAATAGGGAAAATAAAAGACCGCAAAAGCAATCGTAGCATAAAACAAACCGACCCACCAAGGCGGTAGCTTGTTGTTTAGCTCTTGAATGCCATCATATTCGTGAGATAAAAGAATATCTCTCTCATCATCAAAGATGTCATTTCCTCCGGAAAAATCCGACCCGCTAAATCCTTCTCCACTATTACCGGTGGCTCGTAATATCGCTTCATTACCCGTGCTGACAGACTGATAAGGAGTATCGGAGTGACCTGCAGTGCTCAATTGGTTTCCGGCAGCTCCGGAACGAATCAAGGCATAAATTCCAAATAGAATCACGACTAATCCGGCACCGAACATACCGTAAAGCATACCTTCACCATTGACCCCAATTGAGCCAAAAGCCAACATGGGTGCCAATAAAGAGAGCATCGTGAACAAAATTTTATTATTCATCTTCATGTCTTTTAATTTTTATTTTCCGAAGTATCCTCATCGTCTAAAGGCAGATGCGACAAGTAGTCGATATCACTTTTCTTTTTCATAAAGACCATAACCATCGCTATGACAAATACACTAAAAAAGATAAGCAAAGAAACGATACCTGCCCAATTACTTCCGTTAAACATTCCTTTAAACATAAGGCTTCGGTTTTATTTTTTTGCCCGACCCCATTAGAGCCGGGCATCAATTTGATTATTTTGCTTTAATATCTGTTCCCAAACGCTGTAGGTAGGCGATTAAGGCCACGATTTCCTTCTTCTTCAAGTTGTCAGGATTCACATCCTTAACGGTAGCGGCAATATTCTTAGCCACTTTAGTCGCTTGTGCATCCAATTCGGCTAGTGCCTTGGCTTCATAACCTTCAGGATATTTAGTGCCCAGCTTGCGCAAAACGCCAATCTTAGCCGCTAAAGAAGAATTATCCAAGTCATTCTTAAACAACCAAGGATACCTTGGCATAATGGACTCTGATTCTGTATTCTTTGGATTCAACATGTGGTTGTAGTGCCATACATCATTGTACTTACCACCGACTCTATGCAAATCCGGTCCGGTACGCTTAGATCCCCAAAGGAATGGACGGTCATAAATATATTCACCGGCTTTGGAATATTCACCATACCGCTCCGTTTCCGAACGGAATGGGCGCACTAATTGAGAGTGACAACTAACACAGCCTTCCCGGATATAAATGTCCCTTCCTTGCAATTCTAACGCTGTATAAGGCTTGACAGAATCAATCTTAGGCACACTTGATTTCATAAAAGTCATAGGGAAAAACTCTACGGCTCCACCTATCAAAATCGCTACAGTAGCCCAAATCAATAACGGTACAGGCTTTCTTTCCAATTTTCTATGGAAGGTCTCATTAGGCTCCGGATGGATCTCCAATGCAGGGGCTTGAGCCGCTTCATTTTTGATTAACTTACCTTGTAGAGCGGTCTTCATCAAGTTATAAAAACCAATCAAAGCTCCGGTCAAGTACAAGGAACCACCAAAGGCTCTCAAAGCCAACATCGGCTTGATACTTTGAAGTGTAGTCACAAAGTTGCCATATTTTAAGGTACCTTCAGGAGTAAATTCTTTCCACATCATACTCTGTGTCCAACCGGCAAAATACATCGGTACGACCCAGAATAAGATTCCTAAAGTGCCTATCCAGAAGTGGACGTTAGCTAATTTCTTAGAATACAACCTAGTACCAAATAATCTAGGGAACATCCAGTAGAACATTCCAAAGGTCATAAATCCATTCCAACCCAAAGTACCGATATGTACGTGTGCCGGAATCCAATCGGTAAAGTGCGCAATCGCATTGACGGATTTGATAGAAAGCATCGGGCCTTCAAAGGTGGACATACCATAAGCGGTTACGGCGACCACCATGAATTTCAGGATAGGATCTTCCCGAACTCTATCCCAAGCTCCGCGAAGTGTCAACAATCCGTTTAACATTCCACCCCAAGATGGTGCAATCAACATGATAGAGAAAACAGTACCTAGAGACTGAGTCCAGTCCGGCAAGGCAGAGTACAACAAGTGGTGCGGTCCAGCCCAAATATAAAGGAAAATCAACGTCCAAAAGTGGATAATGGAGAGTCGATAAGAATAAACGGGGCGATTCGCAGCCTTAGGCAAGTAGTAATACATTAAGCCCAAATACGGCGTGGTCAGGAAGAACGCCACCGCATTGTGCCCATACCACCACTGCAACAAGGCATCTTGGATACCGGCAAATACAGGATAACTCTTCCAGAAAGTTACCGGAACTTCCAAGTTATTACCGATGTGCAATACCGCAACAGTAATAAAAGTGGAAATGTAGAACCAAATCGCCACATAAAAGTGAGATTCACGTCTTTTAATCATGGTGCCGACCATATTGGCCCCAAAGGCGACCCAAGCAATCGTAATCAACAAGTCAATAGGCCATTCCAACTCTGCATATTCATGCGAGCTGGTCAAACCCAAAGGCAAGGTAATGGCGGCGCCCAAAATAACCAATTGCCAACCCCAAAAGTGGATTTGGCTTAGGATGGGACTAAACATCCGCGCTTTTAACAGACGCTGGGTAGAATAATACACGCCGGCAAATATTGCATTTCCTACGAAAGCAAAAATCGCAGCGTTGGTGTGGAGTGGTCTTATCCGGCCGAATGAGTTCCATGATATGCCCCCGTTTAATCCGGGAAATACCAACTCAAGCGCAATCCATAAGCCCACTGACAAAGCTACAACCCCAAAGATAATCGACGCCACGGCGAAGTTTCTTACGATGGTGTTGTCATACTCAAATTTCTCTATTTGTGCCATAGAAGTCAAGTTTTAGATTTATTATCGTTTTGTTCAGTAGTATCGTAGGGAGTGGACGGTGGTGTTACGAGTTCATCGTCCAAAAGGATTCTCATAGCCGGAGTGACATCATCTTCGTATTGTCCGGATTTGACCGCCCAGACAAAAACGTACAGGAAGCCCAATGCGACTACGCCACTAAGTGCAATTAGCAAAAAAATAATCGCCATCTAACGTTATTTTATATCGTCAAAAAAGGGATAATCGGCTCTTCTCCTGTATGTTATGATGTGCAAAGCTATAAATTTATTCTTTACTTTTGTTAGTGCAATCAATGATTTTTGTCATCATTTTGCATAAAACCCATCCTTTTAAGCAATAAAGTGCTCAAAATCACCCCGATTAAGACCACCGTTATCGAACTCAACGGCATTAAGATGGCTGCAATTACCGGTGACAACTTTCCCCTTACGGCAAAACTCAAACCGACGATGTTGTAAATCAAGGCAAAAATATAAGCTTTATAAATAACCTTAATAGATTTTTGCGAAAGCGTCAAAATGTCCCCCAACCTAGGGAGCCTATTCACCGACAAAATCAAATCCGATGCCGGCGTAAAATTATTGCCTTCTTCATTCAACACGACCCCTACGTCGGCTATTTTTAGTGCTCCGGCATCGTTTAGTCCGTCTCCGACCATCATCACGTGTGCCCCTTGACGCTTTAATCCGGCGATATAATTCAGCTTATCTTCCGGTTTTTGTTTGTATTGCATTGAGTCCGCTTCCGCAAATAAATCCGCCATCAACGCTTTGGCCGAGTCATTGTCACCCGAAATCAACGACAACTTATACTTTTTACGCAAGTCTGCAAATAGCTCTTGGACTCCCGGACGAATTTTATCAACCGTCTTAAAGGATGCCACTTCCCGTCCATCCACTTGGATAATGGTACCGGCGGCGGCTTCTCCTTCAAAGGCACCGGCTCTCACCGCCACCAAATGGCCATCCACCATCCCTTGAATCCCATGCCCCAATATTTCTTGATAATCCGCTATTTTGCCGAAAGGCTGCGCATCAATGGCCTGTTGTAACAATTTGCTGACGGGATGATTGGATTGCAACACCAAGGTTTTCACCAATCGTTTTTGGTAGTCTGTCAAGTGCTTCCTTTCGGAAAAAATGAGCCCTTTTTGCGTAAGCGTCCCGGTCTTATCAAAGACAATGTGGTCAATTTCCGCAAGGTCTTCTATCACCATCGTATTCTTCAAATATATTTTCTTGCGCCCCAAAACACTGAGCACATTCCCCAACGTAAACGGTATCGACAACGAAATCGCACACGGACAAGCCACTATCAAAACCGACGTAAAAGCATACACCGCCAAGCTCCAATCCCTTGGCAACCAATACATTAGCGTCAAGAACGCAATCATCAAAATGACATACGTAAAGCGCTGTCCCACCACGTCAGACAATTGGGAAGCCGGACGCTCCTTTTCTTTGACAAAGGCATCATTATTCCACAGATTTGTCAAATAACTCTGTGAAACATCGGTCAATAATTCTATTTGGAGTGAAGTCCCTTGCTGATAACCCCCGGCATAGACTTTTTCGCCGACAGCCACTTTGACCGGTTCGGACTCCCCCGTCACAAAGCTGTAATCAATCAAAGCCTGACCGTCCAACAATAGCCCATCCGAAGGAATCATCTCTCCGTTGCGGACTAAGATAATATCCTCCTTGGAAAGTTGGTTTAATGCGGTGGGCACTTCTTCCCCGTCCACTAATTTATTAGCCCAAATCGGAAAATAAGAGCGGTAATCCCGATCAAAAGCAATCTTGCGATACGTCCTATCCTGAAACCACTTCCCAATCAATAAAAAGAATATCAACCCCGCCAAAGAATCAAAATAACCCGTCCCCACCCCGGCAAAAACTTCATACGCACTCCGAAAAAACAACGCCAAAAATCCTAACGAAATCGGCACATCCATATTCAAATGCCGGGACTTGATGCCCTTCCAAGCCGAATCCAAATAGTCCCATCCACTATAAAAAACCATCGGTAACGCCAATGCAAAATTCATATACGGAAAGGCACGAAGAGCGACATCACTCGTATTCTTATCAATATTCAAGTAATCCGGGAAACTCATCAACATGATATTGCCAAAGGCAAAACCGGCAACCCCTAGGCGAAAAAGCATTTTTTTGGAAGCGGGAGACATGCCCGTATGTTCGGCATTGATGGTTCCCAGATTCAACTCCGGCGGATAACCTACCGCTGCCAAAAGCTGCGCCACCTGCTTCAAACTCATGATATTGGGGTCGTAGGTAATGACCGCTTCTTTCTTCATAAAATTAACGCGAGAAGAAAGAATCCCCGGCTGAAACTTATACAGGTTTTCGAGCAACCAGAGACAGGAAGCACAGTGGATATTCGGGAGTTTTAGGGTGACTTTAGCGATTTTGTCGGTTTGGATGGACAGGAGACTTTCGACCACATCGGGTGCATCCAGGACGACGTAACTATTTGGGGATATTTTGATATTTTTCAGACTGACTCCGGGGTTTTCTTCCAGGGAATAATAGTTTTCCATATTATTCTCCTTGAGCAAGGTATAAACCATTTTGCAACCGTCACAGCAGAAGATTTTGTCATCATGCTTGACCGGGTTAATGATGGTTTGCTCTCCGCAGTGATAGCATTTTTCTTTGCTAACTACTTGATTGTCAGGCTGTAGTGATTCTTGCTCTTCCATTTTTTTTAGGATTGGCGAGTCTTTTTTGGGTCTTTGGTCTTTGGGACGCAGCAAGCTGCTTTTGGTCTTTGGCTTAGGTAGTGGTTTGGTTTTGACTTCATCGTTGGATATTCTGTTTGGTTGGGAAGTTGAAGAAGTTGAAGAAGTTGATTCGCTGCGCTAGTTGATTCACTTCCCGATTACTATCGTGGATTCGGACTTCGTTAGTTGATTCGCTTCGCTAGTTGAGAAAGTTGATTTGCTCGCAGGCTTCGCTAGTTGAAGAAGTTGAGACGCTCGCTAAGGCTCGCTAGGGTTGAGATGTTGACTTTTTTTACCCTTGTCCCCCCTTTAACCTTTCACCCTTGACCTTTGCCCTTTAATCACCTTTACCCCTTGACCTTTAACCTTTAACCA
>JALVCY010000504.1 GCA_027009605.1 Saprospiraceae bacterium | reverse complement strand
GCCACATAAATTTGGCTGCTACCAAGGCCGTAAAGTCTCCCCTTTCTGCAAAGGGGATTTTTGGGGATTTTATGAAAAAAGTCTTTAAATGTTTTGGGGATTCGGGGCTAGAACTATAAGGGCACTATTCCCTACTTTTTTTTCGCGCTTGTATCTTATCGTAGATTTCCAAATCTGATGTGATTGGCTGCAATGCGTCGTTTGGCTATCGGAGCTTAGCCTTGTCGTAGATTTTGAAAATCGGTGGGCGCTTGGCGGTTGAGGAGACTAGACATGCCAGCCTAATCCCTATCATACTCCCTGATCTTTAGTTTTACGTATGGGACTTGATGAAATACTTCAATTGACTTTCTATCTGCATAATGAGCACGGATGAGTTCTGTGGTATTTTGCCAATTCCCCTGATTTAATCTTGACCACCAAATGTACTTACGATTCCGGTTTTCAACATGCATTACTTTTACACTAGAGCAATTTCGTGCGTTCGACTCATCCATTTTTATCGAAAAACTCGATAGCCATTCAAGCGAAACAATAATCCCATTTGATGGTAATGAAATCCCATAACCGGACAAATCAATATATCGTTTTGTCTTGTCTCCCGGCTCCACTTTAATCAGTACATTCTCAACAAGCAAATCTTCGTCAGGCTCTAAATTATCGTCGGGCTCATAGACCCGGAGACGTAGCCACTCCGCCGGACCTTTTTTATTTTTCAGATATACTGTAGCGCCTAATAATTCACCTTTTTTCTTCGCTTTATTAGGTATGTAAATTCCACTTTCATAGCTAAGATCACCACAAGAGCCAAAAAAAAATTTATGCTTCTTAGCCGGCCCAAGTTTTATTTTCTTCCGACGAAAATGCTTGATTTTAACAACTGCTTCCGATAGCTCCAAGCGCTCTCTTTGAAGAAATATATTGTAGGAGTCCACCCCTTCCGGATCTAACAAAATAGTCTTATCAACATAGCCCAGCCTTGAAAGTCTTAACTTTTTCGCCGTTTTAGGCAACGTCAATTGAAAATGCCCCAAACTATCCGTATAAGTCCCCCTTTTTGATGCCGCATTAAAGACGACTGCATACTGAAGTGGCATCGAATCAGTGGAAAGAACAATACCTTCTATGGTTATTTCCTGAGAAAAGATGTACTCCGATTGGATAAAACAGAAAATAAAAAATATGTATTTAAGCATATAACTCAATTTTAGAGCACGTAACAAACGACATTAGCCATTTGTTACGTGCTTTTAATATAATACTACTTATGGACAAGGAACGCGTTTTTCACTATGTGTACGTTCTTCTTTTGTTTTTATCCAAAATCTCCATGTTGTTTTTACCACTTCTTCATAACAAGGTGAACCTGCTATTCCCCCAATAATATTCCCTGTTGGAGTTGTTGTTGTACCCCAAAACTTTCGCCTACGCTCACCCAAGCCACCCGTTTCATCAATTGTCACTCCGGTAACATAATCTTCACTATACATGGAGAGCATGTCTTTCTCATAAGAGGCAACACTGTTAATTGTGTTATCCAGTTGTAGGACATCAATTAAACCAGACTTATTAAGTTCTTCGTAAGCATCTTCTTTTGTACGATTAGCCAAGTCGTCTAGCAACACATCCAGTGCGCCATTAGATGCCGTATTGGCGTCGGAATAAATGGCTAGTAAATCCTGCAATGACTGTCGATACAATTGCTCTGTGGTAGAATAAGACCGAGATGCAACTTGATTTTTTTGAGCCAATTCATTACGAATCCCATTTGTTTGAGTATCTGCCGTTTCTTTTTGGCAACTTTGGAAAACCAAACCAATTACAAAGAAAAACAACAAACCTACGCTTAAAACATTCTTTTTCACGATAAAAAAATTAAAATATCAACTCCCAAAGGAAGCTCGGAGAATACCCCCTAATTAGCGTCCTTATCGTCCCTTGTCTATGGCAAAAATAAGATTTTTTCTACAAAGCCCAAAAAGTGGGCGGCTTTTACCTTGACTACAACAATAATTCTACTAACTGGGCGCAAGATAGATAGATAGATAGATAGATAGATGCAAGTTTTTCTTGATATTTTTTTGAAAAAAGTGGCTTGCCGATGGTGTCGGCGACATGTCCCATAAACAGTTTCCATATCCAATGTAACGGCTGTTTCAACTGCCGATGTAGCCATGGAGCGCAGCAACATGGCGCCACGGGCAAGCCCTAATATAAATCCATATTTGATGGATTGGTCGGTA
>JALVCY010000503.1 GCA_027009605.1 Saprospiraceae bacterium | reverse complement strand
ATAGCTGAGTTGTTTTTTGAGAAGTGAGTTGTGAGCGGTGAGCGGTGAGAAGTGAGAAGTGAGAAGTGAGAGATGAGCGGTGAGTGTCTATATTTAAAAAGGAGTTTATGGCTATTATTAATGGGTTTAGAGACTTAATTGTTTATCAAAAAGCATTTAAGATTTCTATGGATATTTTTGAAATAACGAAATCTTTTCCTAAAGAAGAAAAATATTCTTTGACTGACCAGATACGAAGGTCATCAAGATCAGTTACTGCCAACATGGCGGAAGCATGGGCAAGAAAGAAATACGTTAAGCACTTTGTCAGCAAACTTACTGATTCCCTAGGTGAAGAATATGAGACTGAAAATTGGTTAGATTATTCATTAGCCTGCAATTATGTCGATAAACAAACCTATGATAAATTAATGAGCGGGTATGATGAAGTGCGAAAGATGCTCATAGCTATGATTAATTTCCCTGAAAAATTTTGCAGATAACTCACAACTCACAACTCACTACTCACTACTCACAACTCACTACTCACAACTCACAACTCACTACTCACAACTCACAACTCACTACTCACTACTCACCACTCACCACTCACCACTCACCACTCAAAATTCACCAAAAGGCCTCGAGCCAAAAACAAAACATATTTGAAAACTTAAACCCCCTAATTATGAAGTGCAAAATCTGTGGCCGTACCGGTCAACTTCACATCCTGGGAATTAATCTTTCCGGAGGAAACCCTAGAAATGATGTCTGTCAGGCATGCCAACTAAAAGAAAGTCTAAAGGATTTTAAAAGCTTAGAAGACTTGGAGATGTTTGAAGCAAGGTATCTAAGTTTGGAAAAGAGTACAAAAGAAATAATCCAAGCTATGCCGGAGGCTTTGGAAGCACCAAAAGGATTAGAAGGTCTGGCACTAACTCCGATGTCGGTATTTAAGCATATCCAAGAGGTATTGGCAGAGATTAAAGTTCGGAGAATGGAACTGCTGACTGACGAAGATAGTGAATTCCGGCTTGATTATCTGCTCAAAAAAGCAATCGAAGAAGAAGATTTTGAGCAAGCCGATAAATTGCAAAGACAATTAGATGATTTGAAAAAGTAGAGCTAGCAATTGATTTTCAAGTATTCGCTCAAAATACAGAGCCTAACCACTTCACGTACCCGAAGGCAACCAACGGTATAACGGTGTATCGGGTAGGCAGCAATTAAAGGTCAAGGGTTAAGGGTCAAAGGTGAAAGGAAGGCAGGTAAGAGATCTTGCTACTTGAACGCCCGAAGGCAAATAACGGTATAACGGTGTAGCGGCATAACGGGAAGGCAGCTAAGAACCCTTGCTCCTAGAACCTGCCGGCAGCAGGCGGACGCCGAAGGCACTTGAACGTGCGAAGCACATTTGAACGCCGAAGGCTTCTGAACGCTGCGCAGCAGCAATTGAACCCAAACACCAATATACTTGTAAAATACAATAAAAAGGCGTAAATTTACAAATACCATTTCAAAATTTACGCCAAAACATGAAGTCAAGATTCATAAAACCGGCCTTATTAGAGAAGGCTCAAGCACCATTTGGGCGAATAATAGTCTTAACAGGGGCTCGACAAACCGGTAAAACAACGCTGGCTAGGCTAAGTTTTCCGGAGTACGCTTATCTGTCTATTGAAGATCCGGTCATGCGAATAGAGTATAAGCAATTGACAGCATCCCAGTGGAACTTATCTTTCCCCTTTGCTATTTTGGATGAAGTCCAGAAAGCGCCTTCCTTGATTGAGAGTATTAAATCTGTCTATGATCAATACGCTGCACCTAGGTATTTACTCTTGGGCTCTAGCCAGCTGCTACTTTTGCAAAAAGTAAAAGAGTCGCTAGCAGGTAGATGTATTATCCTTGAAGTGTTTCCATTGACAATACCTGAAATTAGGACAAATTCTTGGGAAGAAAAAATTAACGACTCACTGTTACTGGATGTCGTTTTGCACCAAAAGGATTTGAATGGATTGCCCTCCTTTAAGCTTAGAAAAGACTATGCTGAACGAAAAAGCGCCCATGACTTTTATTTACAGTATGGGGGGTATCCGGCACTAGTTTCAGAAAACTTGGATGATGCCGGACGGCTGGATTGGCTGCGAAATTATATACAAACCTATTTGGAACGAGATATTAGAGACTTAGCAGACTTTAGGTCTTTGGAGCCCTTCGTGAAACTGCAAAAAATAACAGCTTTATTAACAGGGCAATTAATGAATTATTCCCTTCTGGGAAAAGAAGCCGGTGTCAGTTCTGCTACAGCTAAACGCTATCTCCATTATTTAGAATTAAGTTATCAGGTAGTTTTGTTAAAACCGTGGCATCGCAATAAGTTGAAAAGATTAGTGAAAACGCCAAAGTTACACTACCTTGATCCGGGGGTTCAACGTGCTATTGTTGGAAAGACAGGAAGTCTAACCGGGCATGAATATGAAAGCGCTATCGTTGCCGAAATAATTAAGCAACTTAAAAATGCGAATTTTAACGGGGACTTCTACCACATTAGAACACATGAAGGATTTGAAGTCGATTTGTTGATTGAACTAGAAGATGGTTATTTCCCGATTGAGGTTAAGAAGACAAGCCGGGTAAGCTCCAAAGACGCAAAACACTTGCGGCGCATTGGTGAATTTTTGGATAAACCGGTATTGGCGGGTTTGGTATTGAGCGAGGATGAAAGGCCTATGCAGATTGAAGAAAATATCTATGCCTTGCCGGCTGCATTGTTTTTGTCGTAGGAGCTATGGTTTGGGGATAAAGACTAACGAAAAATTCGCCCTGTTAAAGGTCAAAGGGAAGGTAAAAGGTAAAGGGGCAAAGGTAGGCAGCCAAGAAATCTTGCTCCTAGAACCTGCCGGCAGCAGGCGGATGCCGAAGGCACTTGAACGCTGCGCAGCAGCAATTGAACTACCCCGCCGCCAAAAAAGAAAAACCGATTTTTTGGCTTATCCCTAAAAAATGTTGTACTTTAGCCGTCTTCTTAGGCCAAAAGACATAAACATGAGAAAACTAGTCCAGAAAACCATTGAAGAAATCCGTTCGGGCGAATTATTGAGCACGGAGCAGCAAGATAAAGGATTTCAGCTGTTTAATGAAGATAAGTGTGTGTTGTTGACACAGTCGGCTAAATCAATCTTAGTTTTTATCGGCAACGAAGAAGATGGCGTGGAGCGGAGCTTGGTGCGAGAATTGGACGACTTGGAAGAGCTGGATTACTTAGCTCCTTACTCGAAAAAGAAACCGTTAGATTGGGATGAATTTTCCTTTGCGGCGCTTTTAGCTTTTCAGGAGAATCTGAATTGGATGCAGCCGGAATTAAATGGAAAGAAATATACCCGCGAAGGAATGATTCGGCGTGTCCTTGCGGAAAGAAAAGAAAAGGCAAAAACAGCTAATTATAAAGTCAGGTTGGCCGACAATATCTATGGAGAGCATACACTTTATAATGAAAAAGGAGTCGAATATAAAATCACGCTTTGGGATTTTGAAAAGGAAATCGGATATATTAATAATATTGACTGGCGTACCAATAAGTTGGGGACGACGAAGCACATTATGTTTCTGTTTAATTACTTCAAAGAGCATCCAAGAATTTTTAATAGATTAAAAAAGAAGAAGGCTCCTTATATTGAAATTACCTTAGACCCACTCCATGATTATCAAACCACTTGGGTGTATCCCCATAAGCTTCCGCAAAAAATCAAAACACTCCTAAAAAAGTATTTTGGAGAAGAAAAGCATATCCCGGATAGTAGAATTGGTGAGTTGCTTGGCTTTTTGAATGAATCAAGAAAATTTGATAAGATTGTTATTAGGCCTGAAGTGCATGAGAAAATTGAAAAGCACTTTAATGCCAATTTAATTGCGGGTTTAAAATCAAAATTTAAGCCGGATTTTTCTGCCATAAAAGCAGAACTATTTCCGTATCAAAAAGAAGGGGTTGAGTTTGCCCTTTTTCGGGAAAATGCCATTATCGCAGATGAGATGGGGTTGGGAAAAACCGTTCAGGCTATTTCTACGGCCATTTTGAAAAAGCAACTTTTTGATTTTAAGCGAACACTTATTATTTGTCCGGCATCTATCAAGCACCAATGGAAATCAGAAATAGAAAAGTTTTGTGATGAAAAGGCCATTGTGGTAGAAGGATTTCCTGACGAGAGAAAAAAGTTGTACTTTGATACGGAATCCTTCTTTTTTATTATTAATTATGAGACCGTACTTCGGGATTTGTCGGCTATCAATGCGGCTGATTTTGATTTTGTGATATTAGATGAAGCACAAAAAATTAAAAATTTTGAAACTAAAACAGCCTATGCTATTGGTGGCATTCAGCGCAAGCATGCCTTGGTAATTACGGGCACGCCTATTGAAAATAAACTAATTGATCTCTTTTCCATTGTTCAGTTTTTGGATCCTTATTTCTTGACTCCGCTGTGGGAATTTTCGTACCAACATTGTATTTTCGATGAACGCTCGAAGAATAGAATACTAGGATATTATAACTTGGCATCTCTAAAAGAAAGGATGAGTTCCATCTTGATACGCAGGGAGAAAAGGTTGATTCTTAAGCAGTTACCCAATATCGTGGAGGAAGATGTTTTTGTGCACTTACATCCGGATCAGTGGTCGTTGCACGCAGGTTATTCCAGGGGGATAGCTAAGATTCTTGCGAAAAAATTCAAAACAACTTACGACTGGCAGAAATTAATGTTGTTATTATCAAACATGAGAATGGTCTGTGATTCCACTTTTTTGATTGATAAAAAGACTAATTATTCTCCTAAGTTATTAGAATTGCAAGATATTTTGGTGGAAAAATTGGATGTTAAAAACTCGAATAAAAAAATTATTATTTTCTCCGAGTGGGTTAATATGCTCAATCTAATCGGTGAAATGCTAACCCAAAATGGAATTGGCTTTGTGAAGTTGACCGGGAAAGTCGCCGTAAAGAAAAGGGGCAAGCTAATAGAAGCTTTTGAGAATGACGATGACTGCCATGTCTTTTTATCCACGGAAGCGGGTGGCTCCGGATTAAATTTGCAAATGGCCGATACGGTAATTAATTTTGAATTGCCTTGGAATCCGGCCAAAAAGAATCAACGGATTGGACGGATTGATCGTTTAGGGCAAAAGAAAAACAAGCTATTCGTTTTGAACTTTATTTCGTTGGATTCCATTGAAGAGAAAATTGCCACCGGATTATTGCTAAAACAAAATCTTTTTGACGGGGTGCTCAATGAAGGGAATACCATTGATGAAGTGGATTTTTCCAACAAGGGGCGTTCCCAGTTTATCCGCCAGTTAGAAGAAATTATCAAAGATGATGTTTTAACAGCAGAGCCGCAGGAGATTCCTGGTCCGGCCATTGAGCCTGAAGATTTAGAAATGGTTGAAGAAGTATTGGAGCCGGAAAGTCAGAGTATGGGCGAACAGCAATCTGTATCCCCGGAGCAAGAAGAGCAAGCGCAAAAAATGGAGCAAATGGAAGAAGTGCTCAATAAAGGTATGGAATTCCTTTCGGGTATTTATCAAATGGCAACCGGAGAATCCCTACAGCAAGAAGGAAATCAGAAAATTGAGATTGATAAAAACACCGGTGAAGTGGTGATGCGCTTTAAGATTGCATTGTAAATCGCCGAAAAGGACTAACCTTATAACGGTATAACGGTATAACGGTGTGACGGTATAACGGTATAACGGGAAGGCAGGAAAGAGATCTTGCTACTTGAACTTAACGGCTAGGCAGCCAAGAGCGTGTTCCCTTGAACGCCGAAGGCAATTGAACGTGCGAAGCACAAATTGAACGCCGAAGGCAAATGAACGTCCGGAGGACAATTTGAACCTGCCCGCTACAGGCAGGCGCTGCAATAGTAGCAATTAACCCACAAACTAACCGCAATGAGAGAATTTGAAATAGACGGAAAAAAGATATTTATTTCGGAAGAGAACATCCAAACTTATCGAGATGAACGTTTGATTTATCTTTTGGATAAGTGTTCTTACCTTGTGGATAAAGAGAGTCGTTCAGCCCTGAAAGCGATTTTGCGGGCGATTAAGAAGTATCCTAGAATCCCTAAGTTTAGAAACCTGTTGGCCATCGCTTATGCGAATAGGGGACTGGATGACAAGGCTTATGAGGTGGTCCTGAAAACAACAAAATTATTTCCTGATTACTTTTATGCTAGGATTAATTTAATTCAAATATTGCTACTAGAAGAAGAACCGGATTTTGAATATATTGGAGAGTTATTGGGAGGCGAGCATAAAAGTTTGATAAGCTTCTCCCCGGGTGTCGAAACCTTTTATGAGAAGGATTTTTTTGACTATTATAGCCAGTATGCCCATTTTGAAGCTAAGCAAGGTAATCGGGAGGGAGTGGAGAAAGCCTTAGAACCACTTCTTGATTTCTTTGGCGATGAGCATCCGGCTGTCATTAACTTGGGTAAAAAGGTGGCTTCTGAAGTAATGACGAACGGCTTAAAGCGTTATAATAGTTTTAATCATGCGGAAGTAGAAAGTTTTCCAGTTTTTACGCTGGAATCAGCCGACTCGCAACCGAAATTAACACACAGTGAGTTATATAGTTTGTATGATTATTCTACCGAAAAATTTCCTGCAGACTTAATGGCAAAGATCATGAGCCTGCCGCGAGCAAGCTTGATTGAAGATTTAGAACGCATTCTTTACGATAGTATTCGGCGGTTTGATATGTTTCAAGATGAAGAGAATAGTTCACTATGGGATGGAAAAGAATGGAAAGGTGATTTTTCCATAAGTGCTCATTTTTTCCTAGCAGGCTTAGGCGCAGAGGAGAAGTTGGAAAGTGTCTTAAACATCTT
This sequence comes from Saprospiraceae bacterium, assembly GCA_027009605.1. GTDB lineage: Bacteria > Bacteroidota > Bacteroidia > Chitinophagales > Saprospiraceae > HyVt-613. The sequence goes on along the minus strand of JALVCY010000503.1, from coordinate 1,891 downwards.
GAGGCAAGGTAAAGATTATTTAAATTTTTGGTATAGTGATTATCTTAATAATTATATTGAGCCGACCCTATACCTATTAGGCAAAGGCCAATTGGATGTGTTGCAGAAGTTTGCAATGGAGCCGAATATCTTCTGGATAGCAAAGAGTGCTGTTATTGATGTGATGGTGCAAGTGGCTATTCAAGATGAAGCTAAGAGAGAAGAAATTATCCGGCGAATTACAGAGATTGTGAATCATATTGCGGAACATCCGGATGATGAGTCATTATTTGATACCAATTTGTTTTCTTCGATAGTGGCCAGTGCATTAGATTTGGCTGCTAAAGAATTATTGCCTTTGATAGAAGATTTGTTTGAACGTGGATGGGTAGATCCGATGGTTTCAGGGGATTGGGAAGAAGTGAAATTAGAAATGGCCAAGCCTTTTAACCCATTTTATAAGCGGAACATTCCTAAAGATATTTTTGAGATTTTCTCAGGGCGTTACAATGTAAGCGATAGCAAGCCTTTGCTTGAAGAAATTGAGCAAAAAATTTCTCTTGAAGGGGTAAGTAGAGCTTCCAAATTTCTTACGAAAATAATTTTTAAGGAATATGATGAGTAACACCCGACTTGCCGGTCAAGCATCTGAACGGCGCAAAGAGCCACCTAAACGCCAAAGGCAATGAATGGTGTAACGGTGTAGCGGTATAACGGTTTAACGGGAAGGCAGCCAAAAACTCTTACTCCTTGAACGCCCGAAGGGCAGATGAACGCCGAAGGCAATTTGAACGTGCGAAGCACAAATTGAACACCAAAGGCAGATGAACGTCCGCAGGACAATTTGAACGCTGTGCGAGCAGCAATTGAACATCCGGCTTTCCGGAGCAGATTCACAGTAAAAAAAAAGAACGTAACTGTTTAGGTGCTCCTATTTTAAGGCAAAAAATAGGCATTTTTGTGTATGTTGAAGCTACAATTTTTGAAGCGTAGCTGGGCTACGTGAGAAAATTTTAGCAAAAACAGGCGCAAAAAGGGCATTTTTTGACCAAAATAGTGGATACCTAAATAGTTACGAATTAACTATTTAAAAATCAACTGCCCTTTGGTCGTCCCCGTCTTATCTTCAAAATTCAAAACCAAATGCCCATTTTCAAAGCTGTAGGACTTCGCATTTTTTAAGGCATCTAAGTATTCCATTTCCAGTTTACTGGTCTTTTCGCAATACATCTCAGTAGCTCCTATATCCCTGATAGCCAGCCTATTATCTCTCATTGCATAGCGTCCAAAATAACTATTGCAGCCGCCGTTACCGGAAAATTTGTTCTTTTTAAATAGGAGGGTAATATCTGTACTCACTGCCGTACTAACTCCATTTTGGGAGATGGATTGCAAATGCCATTGGGTGTTTTGAAAAGCAGAATGTCCCACCGTTTCAGACTTGCCTTGCGGCGAAAAAATGAGCGTCCCTTCCGGAAGAGATAAGACCAATTGGTTTTCTTTTATTTGATATTCGGTAACCTTTTCGAGTGCACTCAAGTACGCTCGCTCAAAAGCATTCTTGTCACAGTACATCCGTGTGGCTCCAATTTTCGAAATAGTGATTCTGTCTCCGGACATCGTGTAGGAGCCAAAAAAACGGTTGCATCCTCCATGGCCGGTGACCTTTTCCTTACCGATATGTAAACTGGCGTCAAAAACGGGGCTCTTTTTTCCCGAAAGGGTCATAGATTCCAACTGCCAAGTCGTATTCGTTGGAATTACATTTTGCGTCTGCTTTGGGGGCATGTCCTTATTACAAGTCGTACTTGTGGCCAAGATCCATACTAAAAGAAAGGGGATTATTAATTTCATTCGCTTTTTCTTGCGAATATACGAAAAAAAAATTGTCTAAAACTTACTGCTACTGTTT